>JBOGTU010000098.1:0-7919 GCA_050695655.1 Chloroflexota bacterium
CTCGTGGAGGAAGAGCCAGGCGCCTTGCGGCAGTTGTGCGCCAGCCTGCCCGCCACCTCGTGGGGCTGCTGGATGGACGTGCACTGCCCCACCACCCAGTACGACGACAGCGAGACCCTGGTCAAGCAGAACCGGCTGCTGCGCAACCACCTGGGCATCCGCTTTCAGGGGCGCATCCACGAGCAGGCCTTCCCGCCGGCAGAGCACGAGGGCAGCGGGCTCACCCACCAGAGCCGCGTATCCATCCGCCACGTCGGCTACATCCCCGATGGCGACCTGCTGGCCCAGAAGCACGCGCGCAACCTGAAGCTGCTGGAGCTGGCTATCGCCGAGGAGCCGCGCAGCGCTTTCAACTACTACAATCTCGGCCTGCAGCGGGCCGCCGAGCATGAGTTCGAAGCCGCGCTGGAAGCCTTTCAGCACGCCCTGGCCCTGCTTGCCCAGCGGCCGCCCGAGCACGACGGCTACGTTCCCAATCTCTACGCCACCGCCGCGCTGGCGGCCACGGAAGCCGGCCAGCACGAGCTGGCGCTGGAGCTGCAGCGCCAGGCGCCGGCGGCGTATCAATCGTCCATGCTGGTGTACCAGGCCGGCCTGGCCAGCTGGCGGTTGGGCCAGCCGGCCGAGGCAGCGGCGCACCTGCGCCGCGCCAGAGAGGATCGCCGCCTGGAGCACCCCAACGTCTCCACCGCCGGCGCCTCCACCTGGCGGCCCGCGGTGGCGCTGGCGGTGATCTGCGCCGAGGCGGACGACTACGCGGCTGCCGAACGCTACGCCACGGCGGCCCTGCGCGATGCGCCTGAGGTGCCGGAGCTGCTGTTCATGCAGGCGCACATCGCCCACCACCTGGGCCGAGATGAAGAGTGCATTGCCCGGCTGCGGCAGCTCCTGGCCAGCCCTCGTGAGAGCGACTACAAGCGCCGTGGACGGCGGCTGCTGCTGGACATCGCCATCAATCGGGGAGATGATGCCCTGGCTGTGGATGCACTGGCAGGCGAGGTCCAGGGCCTTTCCCTGGCCGACGCCGCCTGCCGCGCGGCCCAGGCGCACGTGACCCTGGGGCACCCGGCCGCCGCGCTGGCGGTGCTGAGTGAAGCGTGCGCGGCGCAACCTGAGCAGATTGCCTTTCGTATGCAGCTGAGCCGCCTGCTGGAGGATCAGGGCAAGCCGGAGCAGGGCCTCGTGGTGCTCGCTGAAGGGATGGACCAGCCGGGCGCACCGCCCGTGCTGTACCAGCGCCTGGCGGTGCTGCTGGCCAAGGCCGGGCGCCTGGAGGACGCCGCCAATGCCCTGCAGATCGCCAGCCAGATCGAGGCCAGGGCCCCTGCCGATGCCGGCGCTGCCGCGCCGCCGGCACCGAAGCGAAAGGCTGGCCGGGCTCGCCACGCCGCGGATGCGCTGGCCGCTCGGGCGCCGGCATGAAACGCGGCAACCGCAAGGGCCAGCACCACCAGCCGGCCCCACTCCGCCCGGTTGGTTCTGCCGAGCAATCCTCTTGTCGCGTCTCCGCCTGCCTCATCGTGCGCGATGAGCAGGAGAACCTGCCGCGCTGCTTGAGCTCGCTGCGTGATGCCGTGGACGAGATCGTAGTCGTGGACACGGGGTCCACCGACGGCACCGTGGCCATCGCCGAAGCGGCGGGCGCCAGAGTCTTCCACTTCCCCTGGTGCGACGACTTCAGCGCGGCCCGCAACGCCAGCCTGCAGCAGGCGCAAGGCGACTGGGTGCTGTGGATCGACGCGGACGAGCAGCTCCTGCAAGCCCAGCCACACGCCTTGCGCCAGCTGTGCGCCCGGCCCGCGCCGGCCCGTGCCGCGGGCTACCTGCTGGAGGTGCACTGCCCGGCCGATGAGCAAGGCACCACCGAAACAGTGGCCGCGCAGTGGCGCATCTTCCCCAATGGCCGCGGCATCGTCTTTCAGGGGCGGGTTCACGAGCAGCTGAAGCATCCACTTGCCGGAGCACAGCCCCCCCTGGCTGCGACGGCCGGGATCGGCATCCACCACTGGGGCTACATCCCAAACGGCGACCTTATGGCCCGCAAGGGTGAGCGCAACCGGCGGCTGCTGCGCCTGGCTTTGGAGGAAGAGCCGGCGCTGCCATGGCACCACTTCTACATGGGGCGCCAGTACGCCTGGGAGGGCCGCTTCGCGGAGGCGCTGCCTCCGCTGGAGCACGCCATCACGCTGTGGTTCGAGCAGGGGCAACCGGACACCGGCTGCAGCCACTCGCTTTTCTCTACCGCCGCGCTGGCTGCTTCCAAGCAGCAGCTCTACCAGCGCGTCGTGGACATCGCGGCGCTGGCGCCGCCTGAGGTGCAATCGTCCGAGCTGGAGTACATCCGCGGCACCGCGTTGTGGCACCTGGGGCGCGGCGATGAGGCCATCGACCATCTGGTGCGGGCAACCTCAGACGTGAGCCTCCGCAAGCCGTCCGGCAGCGACCCCAGCACCGCTACCTGGCGCCCGCTTATGGCGCTGGCGTACATCTATGAAGCCACTAACCGCCTGCCGGAGGCGTACCAGGCGCTGCGCGGCGCGCTGGGCCACGCACCTGGGCGACCCGATATCCTCTTCAGCCTCGCAGCCATGGCGGGCAAGCTGGCGGATCCACAGGCCGGCGTGGACTGGGCGCAGCAGCTGCTGCAGCTCGGCGATGCGGCGCAACAGGCCCAGGCCCGCGAGCTGATCGCCACCTATGCGTCGTGGCAAGTGCAGCCCAAGGCCGGCGACCTGCGCATTTCCGCCTGCCTCATTGTGAAAAACGAAGAGCACAACCTGCCGCGCATCCTCGGCTCGCTGCGTTCCGCCGTCGATGAAGTGATCCTGGTGGACACCGGATCGACTGATGGCACGGCCGCCCTCGCCACCAGCCTGGGCGCCCAGGTGCACCACTTTGCCTGGTGCGACGATTTCGGCGCTGCCCGCAACGAGTCGCTGCGGCACGCCACCGGCGACTGGATCCTGTGGGTGGATGGCGACGACGAGCTGGTTGAGGCCGCGCCCGGCGCGCTGCGCCAGCTATGCAGCGACGCCGCGCCCGCGGTATCCGGCTGGCTCGTGCCCTGCCACAGCCTGCGCAGCGCCGATGGCCAGGTGGGCTCCGTGATCCAGCAGTGGCGGCTGTTCCCCAACCACCGCGGGCTGCATTTCGAGGGGCGCATCCACGAGAGCTTGACCCTGCCCGGTGCGGCGGCGCCCCAGGTGCTCACCCAGGACCAGGTGCTGGTGCGGCACTGGGGCTACGTGCCGCGTGAGGGGCTGGTGGAAGAGAAGGGCGAGCGGAATTTCCGGCTGCTGCACCAGGCCGTGGCTGAGGAGCCGGACAACCCTTACCACGAGTACAACCTTTCCAAGCAGCACGTGTGGCAGGACCAGCCCGCCGATGCGCTGGTCCACGCGCGGCGCGCCATTGCCCTGTGGGCCAAGCAGGGCCGGCCCAACGTGCCCTACCTTTCGCCCATGTTCGCCATAGCCGTGCACTGCGCGGTGAACACCGCCGCCTATCAGGACGCGCTCGACCTGGAGGCGCAGTTGCCCGCCCACGCGCTGTCCTCGGAGACCCTGTGCGAGGCGGCCATCGCCTGCCTCAATTTGGGCCGGCACGACGAGGCCATTGCCCGGCTGCAGCGCGCCAGCACAGATTCCAGCGTGAGCCAGGGCATCGAGCGCGATCCCGCGACCGCTACCTGGAAGCCGCTGCTGCTGCTGGCCGATGTGCACCTGAAGCTGGGCCGCCAGCGGGACGCATACGACTGCATCAAGCGCGCGATGGCCTTCATGCCACGGCTGCCGGCCATCGTCCTCGAGTGGGCGCGCCTGGCCGTGGCCTGCGGTGAGCCGCGCGAAGCGCTCCCCGCGCTGCGCGAGCTGATCGCCACCGGCGACGACGCGACCAAGGCCAAGGCGCGCGAGGCCCTGCGGGAGATCGCGCGCCAGCTCCAGGACCCCGAACTGCTGCCTGAAGCTGAGACCGCCCGCGATGCGCCCGCTGTCGCAAACCCATCTTCCGCGTACACAATGTCACCGCCCGCGGCCCAAGCCGACGCGACCCATTCCTTACCCTCAATTCCTACCCTTGCACCAACTCCTACTCCTGACCTCAGCCTTACCGCCTGCCTGATCGTGAAGGACGAGGAGCACAACCTGCCCCGATGCCTCGCCTCGCTGGCCGGCGAGGTGGACGAGATGGTTGTCGTGGACACGGGCTCCGCCGACCGAACCATCGAGATCGCCCAGCAGTTCGGCGCGCGAGTGAGCAGCACCCCCTGGGAGAACGACTTTGCCGCTGCCCGCAACGCCTCGCTCAAGGGGGCGCACGGCGCCTTCGTGCTCTGGATCGATGCGGACGAAGAGCTGATCGGCCAGGCGCCAGGTGCACTTCGGCAGTTGTGCGCCGCACTGGCCCCGGAACACGACGGCTGCTGGATGCCGTGCGACAGCCTGGGCAGCGAGGCGGGCGACGTGCGGACTTCGGCGCAGCAGTGGCGGCTGTTCCGCAACGCGCCGGGCCTGGCGTTTGAAGGGCGCATCCACGAGCAGCTGCGCCTACCGGAGGGCCGCGCACCGCGCCTGGCCGAGCAGGAAGCGGTGCGCATCCGCCACTGGGGCTACATCGCCGCGGGCGACCTGCAGGAGCGCAAGAGCCGCCGCAACCACGAGCTGCTGGCGCTGAGCGCCCAGGAGCGGCCCCGCGATCCCGGCGTGCACTTCAACCTGGGCCTGCAATGCTCCGCCGAAGGGAACTTTCCCGAAGCCCTGGAGGAGATGCAGCGCGCGATCGCGCTGTGGCGTGGCGGCGCCGAGACCGGCCTGCCCATTGCCGGCATGTTCGCCATTGCCGTGCTGGCGGCCGTGCGGCTGGGGCAGCTGGAGCTGGCCGTGGCGCTGGCAGTGGATGTGCCGGACCAGTTCGTCTCCACGGACCTGCTGTGCTACGAAGGCATTGCCCACTGGCAGCTGGGCCACGCGGCGCCAGCTATCGAACGGCTCAGCCGCGCCGCGAGCGATCGAACGCGCATCCCTGCTCAGTTGCACGACCTTTCGACTTCCACCTGGCGGCCGCCCTACGTGCTGGCCGAGATCTACCTGCAGCTGGGCCAGCCGGACATCGCCCAGCAGCAGATCGAGCGGGCCTTGAGCTTCGATCCACACGAACCGGACGTAACAGCGCTGGCGGGCCGCGTTGCTCAGGCACTGGAACGGCCGGCAGCCACGCTGGCAGCGCGCGTGTGAGCCGGAAGACCTCGCGCCGCGCCGCGCCGCAACCACGCGGCGCCCTTGCCGGTGGCCAGGCAGGCCCGGTTGGGCATGGCATGCCAACCATCTCTGCCTGCCTGATTGTGAAGAACGAGGAATACCACCTGCCGCGCTGCCTGGCGTCGCTGCGGCGCACCGTGGACGAGATCGTGCTGGTGGACACAGGATCGACCGACAGCACGCTGGACATCGCCCGCGCGGCCGGCGCAAAGATCTTCCACTTCCCCTGGTGCAACGACTTCGGTGCCGCGCGCAACGAATCGCTGCGGCACGCCACGAGCGACTGGGCGGTGTGGATTGACGCGGATGAGGAGTTGGTGGAAGCGCAGCCGGGCATTCTGCACCAGCTGTGCCGACAGGTGCCGGCCGACTGCGTTGGCTTCTGGACCCGCTGCCGGAACCTGAGTAACGAGCGGGGCGAGGTTGGCAGCATCGCCCAGCAGTGGCGCATCTTCCGCAATCACCGCCAGGCGCGCTTCTACGGAGCCATCCACGAGCAGCTGCGGCTGCCCAGCGGGCAGGAGGTGCGCCTGGTTCCTCAGGAGCAGGCATTCATCCGCCACTGGGGCTACATTCCTCGCCCCGGCGTGCTGGAGCAGAAGGCCGCGCGCAATCGAACGCTCCTTGAGGCGACCCTGCGGGCGGATCCCGGCGAGCCCTTCAACCACTACTGCCTGGGCAAGCAGCTGGCGGGCGAGAATCGCTTTGCCGAGGCCCTGCCACACCTGGAGAACGCCATCCGGCTGTGGCGGGAACGCGGCCAGCCCAATTACGCCTTCCTGAGCAACCTCTTCACCGCCGCCATGATCTCCGCCCTGAACACCGGAGACCTGCCCCGTGTGCTGGCGCTGGAGCAGCAACTTCCCGCGGCATTCGTCACCGCCGATACGCTGTTCCAGGTGGGTGTGGCGCTGTGGAAGTCCGGTCAGGCTGAGCAGGCTATCCAGCGCTTCGAACGCGCCAGCGGCGACGCCACCGTGCAGGCCGGCTTCGAGACGGACCCGTCGTACAGCACCTGGCGCCCCCTCAACGCCCTGGCCGAGCTTCACGCCGAACGCGGCGAGCACGACCTGGCCTACGCGTACGCCCTGAAGGCTCAGGCACTGGCGCCCGAACGCCAGCACATCGTGTATGCGCTGGCCTTCCTCGCGGCCGCCCGCCAGGACTACCCGGCTTGCATCCGCTGGGCGCGCACGCTCCTGGCCGTTGACCGGGACGACGGTTACCAGGCCCAAGCGCGCCGCCTGCTGCTGAACCTGGGCTCCGCCACGCAGGACGCCGCCCTGCTGCTGGAGGCAACCGACGCCGAGGTGACCGGCATCCCGGAGCCCGACCGCGTGATGCTGCGCGCGAAGGCCTGGCAGGCCAGCGGCCGCCGGGATCAGCAGGAAGCGACCCTGCGGAAAGGCGTAGGAAACTTCCCCGAACACACGGCCCTGCGGCTGCAGCTGGCCGAGTGCCTGGCCAGCGCGGCGAAGGACGACGAGGTCCAGGAACTGCTGGCCGCCGGACTGGACCACCCCAACCCTTCGCCCGAGCTGTACCTCCAGCTGGGGAGAGCGCTGGCCAAAAACGGCCACCTGGCCGACGCGGCCAACGCGTTGGAACTGGCAGCGCGGGTGGGTGGTACCTGGTAGGGGTGCGCCGCCCCAGTTTGCGGGGTTTGGCCTGATGCCGCCTTTCGGCGAACCAACCGATACTGACCCCGGTACACACATGGGCGCAGCATCTCGGTCTTCGCATCCGGCTGGCACCGCGGCAACACCGCGCATCAGCGTGCTGATCCCCGCCATGGGAGCAGCCGGCGCGATCCAGGAAACTCTGCGGAGCGTACAGGGACCGGACGCCGACGGCGAAGTGCTGGTGATGGGTCCCGCGGCTGCACACGGCCGGGCAGGCCTGCTTGAGGCCAATCCCAACATACGTGTGCTTGCACCCGGGCGATCGCGAACCCGCTGGGACATCATCCAGCGCCTGCTCAGCGCATCCCACGGGCGTTTCATCTCCATCATCTCGCCCGGCGACCGCGTAACGGCCGAGCACTTTCAGCGGAACCTGGCGCTGCTGGAAGCGCACGAGGAGCTGGCCTTCTCCTACTCTCGGGCTGACGAGCACACGAGCGCGGCACCCCAGGCGGGCCATGGCTACCTGGACCACGGCTACGCCGGTGGCCGCGACGAATGTTTCGAGCTGCTGTTCGGCAACTGGATGCCAACGGCGGCCGTGATCTATCGCCGCGAGGCGCTGGAGGCCGCCGTTATCGCGCTGGATACGACCGCGGCCGGTTGGCTGAACGACTGGGAAGTGCACCTGCGCTGCGCCCTGGAAGCAGAGACGGCCTACGTGCCACTGCGCCTGGTGCTGCCCGGCGAGCCTGCCGCGGAAGACGCGCTGCCTCCGGCGACGAAAGCCGAAGGCTATCTGCGCACGTTGCGTCGCCTGCTGTTGGAGGACTCCTCCGCTCCCTTGCTCGAGGCCTACCGCTGGCAGGAGCTGCGCGGCGCCTTCGAACAACGGGCGCGCGGCTGGTTTGCGAACGAGCCGGAGACGCTGCCTGGCTGGCTCAGCAGCTTCGAAGAGCTGCGACGTGACTGCGCCATCCGAAATAGCCGACAGGGCACCAGGCTGGTTGAACTCCAACCGACCACCGACCGAGTACGG
>JBOGTU010000099.1:0-4863 GCA_050695655.1 Chloroflexota bacterium
AGCTGCCAGTCTTGAGCACCACCTCTACGGCCGAGTCCTCCAGCTTTTCGGCCACCACGATGGTGCCCGAGAGCTCCTCAAAGCTGCCGCGCTGCTTGCTGATCATCATGTGACGGACCTCCGTCGTGACCTGCGAGTGCGCCGGGTCAATGCTCCAGGTGCCTACAGCCGGAAGCTCGTGGCCGCCCACGATGCGGATGGGCGTCGCTGTCGCCATATGCTGACCTCCAAAGTTTGTGCGTGCTTTCAGCTTATAGGCCCAGGGGGCACTGCGCTACCGAGTGCTCGGCAGGCAGCCCAGCGCCAAGCAGAACCGCGGCGCTGCTTATGATGTGTCGGGCCGCCATCAGCCGCCCGCTGTGGGGGCATCCCCAGCGAACACACAAGGAGAGCACCTGCCGTGAAACTTCGCCTGTTCCTCGAGCCCCAGCAGGGTGCCACCTACGAGCAGTTGCTCCACGTGGCGCAAACCGCCGAAGCAGGCGGATTCGATGGCCTCGTGCGGTCCGACCACTACATGGTCATCGGCCACGGCAGCAGCGGCCTGCCCGGTTCGACCGACGCGTGGGTGAGCTTGGCCGGCCTGGCGCGAGAGACCAAACGCCTTCGCCTGGGCACGCTGGTGTCCTCGGCCACGTTCCGGCATCCGGGCATTATGGCGGTAACCGTCGCTCAGGTGGATGCCATGAGCGGCGGCCGGGTAGAGATGGGCCTCGGTGCTGGCTGGTACGAGGGCGAGCACAAAGCCTACGCCATTCCCTTTCCGCCGCTCAAGGAGCGGTTCGAGCGGTTGGAGGAGCAGCTGGCCATCATCAGCGGCTTGTGGGCTACACCAACCGGCGAGCGCTTTTCGTACCAGGGCGCGCACTACCAGGTGGAGAACTCTCCCGCGCTGCCAAAGCCAGCGCAAAGCAAACTCCCGATCATCATCGGCGGCACCGGGCCCACCAAAACACCGCGGCTGGCCGCGCGCTACGCCAGCGAGTACAATGCCGGCTTCTCGCCACTGGAGGCCGCGGGCGAGCGCTACGAGCGGGTACGCGAGGCCTGCCAGGCCGCTGGCCGCGACCCCAGGAGCATGAACTTCTCGACGGCGCTGGTTGTATGCTGCGGCCGCGATGAGGCGGAGGTCGCCCGGAAGGCCGAGGCTACCCACCCCACGCTCGATCTGCCTGCCAGCGCCTGGCTCAAGGGCACGCCAGACCAGCTGGTCGATGCGCTGGGGCGATACGCGGAGCTGGGCACCGGCACCTTCTACTGCCAATTCCTCAACCTGCAGGACCTCGACCAGATCGAGCTGCTGGCGGCGCGCGTTTTGCCACAGGTGCAGCGCTGAGCCAAGACGCGGCCCCTCACGGGGTGAGCACCAGCGAGTACCAACTGGCCTCGCCCACCGGCGCCGCGCTCTTCGGGCGTGCCTGGCTGCCGGCTGCCACGCCGCGCGCGGTCGTGTGCCTGGTGCACGGCTTCGGGGAGCACAGCGGGCGTTATCAAACCGTGGCGGATTTCCTGGCCCAGCGCGAGATCGCCGTGCTGGCCTACGATCAGCGGGGCCACGGCCGCTCGCCCGGCGCGCGTGGCGCCGTCGCCTCGTACAGCCGCCTGCTGGACGACGTTGGCGCCCTGTTGGAGGAGGCGCGGCGGCGCTTTGGCGGTCTCCCTCGCTTCCTGTACGGGCACAGCATGGGCGGCGGTGAGGTGCTGCGCTACGCCATCGAGCGCCAGCCGAGCGTGACCGGCGTGGTCGCCACGTCGCCCTGGCTGGAGCTGCCGAACGAACTGCCACCCTGGCAAATCGCCCTCGCCGCCACGCTGTGCGCCATCGCGCCCGGCGTGGCCCTCCCGCGGCAGGACCTGGACAGCCACAAGCTGAGCCATCAGGAGCCGGCAACGCGGGCCTACGATGCTGACCCGTTGGTGCACCACCGCGTCACAGCACGCCTCTTCTGGGGTTGCCGAGCGTCCGGCCGCTGGACGCTGGCCCACGCAGGTCAGCTGCGCCTGCCGGTCCTGCTGCTGCACGGCAGCGCCGATGTCGTGACCAGCCCCGCCGCCAGCCGCCGCTTCGCCCAGCGCGCCGGCGCCTGGTGCCGCTACCGCGAATGGGAAGGCCTGCTGCACGAGCTGCACCAGGAGGCGCAGGCGCCAGAGGTGCTGGCCTGCATCGCCGGCTGGCTGGCCGAGCGGACTGCCGCTGTCAGCACCATCGCCCACCCTCAGGAGCCGGCGTAGCCCACGGCGCAAGCGGGGAGTCTGTCCAGCGCCGCGTGCCGGGTACGTCCCGCCCACCAGCAGCAGCACCGCCGCGCCAACCCCCAGCTCGAGAGCAGCAGGCGGTGCAGCGTGGAGTCTCCCTCCGTCCCCGGACGGTCTTCCGTGCGCCGCGGGATGGCACGCACCCGCGCGGCGCGCCTCGGCCGCGGCGTCCGCGGCCAGCGCGCCAAATCAACACCTCATTGCTCGAGCGGCCGGCCGGAATCCAGGCGAGCCAGTAGGAGCAGGTCATCCACCAGCACGCCCATGCGGGCCGCCTCCTCCTCAATGCGACGCGTGGTTATGACCAGATCTTCGGGTCGGCTGCTGGCGCCGCGGCGAAACAGCTCAGCGTAGCCGCGAATGATGGCCACCGGCGTGCGAAGCCAGCTATCAGAAGACACTCGCGCCGGCCGGCCAGGCCGACCTCGCCACCGCCCAGGCCACCATCGCCGCTCAGCAATCCGCTGTGCAGCTGGCGCGGAACAACCTCGATGCAGCCGTGCTCAAGGCACCATCCGCCGGCACGGTAACCGCCATCAATGGCGCGGTGGGCCTTCGGCTTTGCGGCGCTGATCGGCATCTTCTTCGGCTGGTACCCGGCGCTCAAGGCGAGCCGGCTCGATCCGATAGACGCGCTGCGCTGCGACTGAGCACCGTCCGATGCCAGGCAACGCGACTGGCCCCATTCAGCCTCATTGAACACCGACGGAGCATTATCGGCACCTTGACAAGCCGGGGTCAATTGAGCGTCAATTGGAGCGCAGCTCACCGGGCTCCCTCGAATTCACGAGCTTGCTGGAGTAACGAAATGGCAATGTCGAACGAAGGCTGGTGGCCGTCCGAGTTAAACCTGAACGGTCTCCGCCAGAACTCTTCCCCATCAAGCCCCACGGGGGGCGATCTCAAGTACAGCGAAGAGCTCAAGACTCTTGACTTCGACGCCCTGGTGAAGGACCTCGATCGCGTGATGACGACGTCCCAATCCTGGTGGCCGGCCGACTACGGCCACTACGGGCCGCTGTTCATTCGCCTGGCATGGCACAGTGCCGGCACCTATCGCAGTGCCGATGGGCGCGGCGGCGGATCGCGCGGCACGCAGCGTTTCGCGCCCCTCAACAGCTGGCCCGACAACGAGAGCCTTGACAAGGCCCGCCGGTTGCTGTGGCCACTCAAGCAGAAGTACGGCCGAAAGATATCCTGGGCTGATCTGATCCTCCTGGCTGGCAACCGCGCCATGGACTCAATGGGCTTTAAGACATTCGGTTTCGCTTTCGGGCGCGAGGACACCTCGGAGCCGGAGGACATCGACTGGGGAGCGGAAGGCACCTGGCTTGGGGACGAGCGCCACAGTGCCAATGGGGAGCTTCGGGGGCCGTACGGTGCCGATCACATGGGCCTCATCTACGTAAATCCGGCGGGGCCGGGCGGCAACCCGGATCCCCTCGCTGCCGCCAAGTACATTCGAGAAACGTTCCGCCGTATGGCGATGAATGACGAGGAAACGCTGGCGCTCATTGCTGGCGGACACACCTTCGGCAAGACCCACGGCGCTGTTGAGGAACGATTCGTGGGCCCAGAGCCGGAGGCCGCACCCCTGGAGCTCCAGGGGCTTGGCTGGAAGAACAGCTCCGGCAGCGGCTCCGGCACCGATACGTTTACCAGCGGATTCGAGGGCGCCTGGACCAACAACCCCGTGAAGTGGGACAACGGGTACTTCGAAAATCTCTACGGCAACGAGTGGGAGCTGACCAAGAGCCCTGCCGGTAAGCCGCAGTGGGAGCCCAGGAACGCAGCCGCCGTAGCCACCGTGCCGGACGCTCATGATCCATCCAAGAAGCACGCTCCCATGATGCTCACGACGGACCTTTCCCTGAGGCAGGACCCGATCTACGGGCCAATTGCGAAGCGCTTCCACGACCACCCGGATGAGTTCGCCGACGCCTTTGGGAAAGCCTGGTACAAACTGATTCACCGCGATATGGGGCCTCGCACGCGCTGTTTTGGCCCATGGGTGCCCGCCGAGCCACAGTTGTTCCAAGACCCTGTGCCTGCCGTCGACCACGAGCTGATCGGCGAGCAGGACGTGGCAGCTCTCAAGGGCAAGCTCCTGGCCTCAGGCCTGTCCATCTCGCAACTGGTCTCGACGGCCTGGGCTTCGGCGGCCACGTTCCGCGGCACCGATCGGCGCGGTGGGGCCAACGGGGCGCGCATTCGCCTGGCCCCGCAGAAGGACTGGGAGGTCAACAAGCTGGCCGGCGTGGGTCAGGCGCTGCCGGCGATCGAGCGCGTCCAAGCGGAATTCAACAGCTCGCAGTCCGGCAGGAAGAGAGTCTCAGTCGCTGACCTGATTGTGCTGGGCGGCTGCGCGGCCATCGAGCAGGCGGCCAAGAATGCCGGGCACAACGTGCAGGTTCCCTTCAAGCCAGGGCGGACGGATGCCACGTCGGAGTGGACCGACGTTGAGTCCTTCGCGTGGCTCGAACCGAAGGCTGACGGGTTCCGCAACTACATGGGCAGCGATCAAGCGAAACGAGCAGAGGAGCTGCTCGTCGAAAAGGCCGGCATGCTGACATTGACGGCCCCTGAGATGACGGTACTCGTCGGCGG
>JBOGTU010000100.1:0-7707 GCA_050695655.1 Chloroflexota bacterium
CGCAAAATCCGGATGCAGACGCCAGCGGCTACGTCCACTACCCCAACGTGAACCCGGTGACGGAGATGACGAACATGATCTCCGCTACCCGCGGCTACGAGGCCGATGTCACCGCCATGACGGCCACCAAAGCCATGGCCATGAAAGCCATCGAGCTGGCGCAGTGATGGCCCACCACCCAGTACCTTCGGGTCATGGCCGGCACATCAACGAGCGACAGATTATGCCAGCTTATGCCAACGACCAACCAGCGGTCTTGACGCGCGCGTTACAGTGAGCCGCACGCTGTATCAGGGCGCTTCAGCGGGAGAGGAGGCACAGTAAGACCAATGGGACTTTCGATGGTGAATCTGCTGCCGCCACCTGCCGCGGCGAACGGCTCGGGCCAGCAGAGCAGCGATAGCGGGCACGGCTCGGCATTCGACCACTTGCTGTCACTCGTCGCCACCGCTCGCCAGGGCGTCTCTGCGCCGGCCGGCCCGACCGCCGGAGCAGACGCGGTGGTCAGCTTGGGCAAACAGCTCGCGGGACTGCTGAAGGCGCTGGCGGGCCACGCGGTGGACCTGAAAGCGCCAGACCTGGGGCTCACCAAGCGGCAGCTGGGCAAACTGCAAGCGGCGCTGGACGCGCTGCTCAAGAAGCATGGCGACAACGGCGCGGAGCTGCTCGCCAGCTTGCTTGCAGCGAGCCAGTCCTCCCTGCAGCACAGCGCCGGTCTGGAGAACCTGGCCGCCCTCCTGGGGACGGGCGCGGATGGTGCCATCTCCGTGCAGGCAGCAGCCCAGAACGTGAGCCTGCTGGCCCAGGCGGTGCAAGTGCTGGCACAATCCGCGGACCCGATGACACTGCAGCAAGCCATCGCCGAATTGGCCGGCGGGAACGATGCATTCGCGGCCCAGCTGGAAGCGGCCATCAGCCAGGCTACGGCCTTGGCCGATCAAGGTCTACCGGGCGCGCCGCCGGGGCCAGCGCCGGGTGATGGAGGGACGGCAGCCCATCCACCGCCAGAGAGTGTGGGGCAAGCCTCCATCGCGGATTCGAACGGACTTGATTTGACACCAGCGCAAGCTGGCAATCCGTCGGAAGGAGCGGTAGCGGAGGCAGCGAGCGAGGATGCTCCGCACGCGGCGCTCATTCAAGCGCTCCAGGCTCTCGTGCAAGGGCCGGTCGCTAAGACAGCGCCCCCCGCTGGCACGACGAACAGCGCCCCCGGGGTAGCCGTCGCGGTTGCCAGCCGACCCAAGACCGCCGCCGTGGCTCCGTCGGCGCCAGCGGCGCCGCGCGCTGTGGGCGAGGAAAGTGCAGCAGAGGCCGCTAAGCTGGTCCTGCCGGCGGCTCCTGCGATACAGCCTGCGCCCGTGGCGGCTGAAGTACCCGTGGAAGTGGCGGCAGCGAGCCTGCCCAACGTGGCTGGCAGCGGCACGGCGGCAAAGGGCAAAGGACAGCTTCCGGATAACTCGAACAGCGAAGCACCCGTTACGGCTGCGCCAGGAGCGCAATCCACTGGGCCTGCGCCACGCGCGGTCTCGGGTGGGGACAGCGGCGTCGGTGGGGGCTTCCCGCGGCAGACGTCACAGCACGGGCAAGGAGCGCCGCTGAAAGCCGATCAAGCGGCAGCGATGGTAGTTCCTGTGGGTTCGCCCAGCGCCAGCGTGGCCGGCGCGCCGGTCGTATTCTCGCCGCCCGTCGCGGCTGGCGCCGCGCCTGCACCGCTGGACCAATCCGTGGTGCAGCAGATCGTCCAGCACGCCACGCTGGCCTTCCAGAACGGGCAGCAGGAGTTTCGCCTGCAGCTGAAGCCGGACTTCCTGGGAGCCATGGAGGTGCGCGTCTCGATCGCCAGCGATGGCGGCGCGATGGTGCGCGTCTCCGCGGACAATCCCGCCACCAAGCAGCTGATCGACGCCAACCTGCCCCAACTCAAGCAGGCGTTTGGCACCACACAGGTACGAGTGGAGTACGTACCCTCCTTTGCCCAGTGGAGCGCGTCCACCGCGTTTGGACAGGGCGGCGGCGCCTGGCAGGGGCAGCAGCATTTCTCCGGCGCGGGGCATCTGCCCGCGGCGTTGCCATTCAATGGCGGCGGCTCGGCTGTGGGCGCCGGTGGCGCCTTCGCCGGGGCCGAAGCCCCTGCGCCAGCGGAGCGGGCCGCGGATGGCGGAATCGATCTGGTGGCGTGAGGAGGGACTGATATGCCCGGCGCTATTCCCGGTGTAACCGACGTTGGCAGCGTGACGCCGCTGAGCCCCAATCCGCAGGGGAATAAGAGCTTCCCCAACCTCACGCCGTCGCAATCCGCCAGCAATGCGAACGCGGCCGGGGCTACGAACACCTCTACCGCGACCAACAATGCGCAGACCCTCGGCAAGACGGCCTTTCTGCAACTGCTGGTGCAGGAGATGACCAACCAGGATCCACTGCAGCCAGCGAACGACACGCAATTTGTGGCCCAGCTGGCCCAGTTCAGCAGCCTCGAGCAGATGCAGAACATGAACACCACGCTCGGCTCGCTGGTGACCAACAACCAGATGGCGGAAGCGAACGCCATGATCGGGCACGACGTGACCTCAGTGAACTCCTCAACCGGGGCGCAGGTGAACGGCGTGGTGGACAAGGTGATCTCCACCGCGGGCACGGACTCGTCCGGCAATCCCACCCAGAACATTCAGGTGGATATCAGCGGCACGCCGGTGAAAGTGTCGGACGTGCAGTCCGTGGGCCCGCTCGATCCCTCGTACGCTCAGAGCACTACCGGCGGCAGCGGATTCACCGCCTTCACGCAGCAGATCGCCGAAGCTACCGCCATGCTGGGCCACACAGTAACCGGGACAAACAGCGCCGGCGCGGCCGTGAGTGGCACGGTGGATAAGGTGGTCATCAGCAACACGAGCGACAGCGCTGGTACGCCTATCCAGACGGTGCAGGTCGACGTCATCGGCACCGGGGATACCAGCGGCACACCGTTGGATCTGAGCGCCATCACCTCGGTGGCGAGCTGAGGCGATGGCGGACATCGCGCCCATCCCGCCCCGTGTTGGCCCGGTTCAGCCGGACCCAGCGGAACGGCGTGCTCAGCGCGGTGGGACGCCCAGCAGCGGAGCGCCGTTTGATACTGTCCTCCGGGAGCAGCTCCTTCAGCAGGCGCCCCCGGCTGAGGCGGCGCCCTCGGAGCCGCTGCGCTTCTCGGCCCACGCTCAGCAGCGCCTGCAACAGCGGGACATCACCCTCGGCGCGGGCGACATGGCGAAGATCAGCCAGGCGGTGGACAAGGCGCAGGAAAAGGGCTCCAAAGAGAGCCTCATCCTGCTGGATGACATGGCCTTCGTGGTGAGTGTGAAGAACCGTGTCGTGATCACCGCCGTGGACCAGCCCAGCATGAAGCAGAGCGTGTTCACCAACATCGATTCAGTGGTGATGGCGTAGTGTGGCGTGTTCAGCCGGCCGAGTGGCCGCGGGCGTTCGGAATCGGATCCTCAGAAGTGTCGATTGGGTCGCGCAGTGATGTGTGACAGAACGAGAAGTGAGGAATGCGGAGGGGGTTGCCTATAGGGTGAGCTGAGCGACGCTTCGCTGCCGGGGTTTGTGGCGGCGAGCGTGGACAGTGGGCGCGGTGCGCGCAGGGCTGGACCTCGTTTTGAGGAGGCCGCCATCGCCCGGAGAACGGCTCGGTGTGGACCGAGCCGGGGCAATGGAGTGATTCGCGGGCGCGCGTCCCGGGGGGTGCACAGTTCGGCGGGCGAAAGCCGCTCGGCAAGGCTGGCACTCACGACATGGGAAGGAGGCGTGCATGCCATCAGGTGCCATTTGGACAGGTGTCTCGGGGCTGGATAACCATCAGACCTGGATGGACACCATCGGCAACAACATTGCCAATACCAACACGGCCGGGTACAAGTCATCCCGGTTCGAGTTCGAGGACATTCTGGCGCAGTCGGTACGAGGTGCGGCGCCACCCGCGCAGGGCGGCGTAGGAGGCACGAACCCGGAGCAGGTGGGCCTGGGAACCACCACGGGATCGATCGACACCATCACCGGCCAGGGCTCGCTCCAGCAGACGAACGTGCCAACGGATGTCGCGGTTATTGGGAGCGGCTATTTCCCGGTGAGCGATGGCACGAACACGCACTACACACGGGACAGCGTGTTTCACGTGGACGCTGCCGGCGACCTCGTCGCCTCGGCCAATGGCCTGCACCTGCGCGGCTATGGGCCCAATGCGGCGCTCACCGGCATCAACACCGCTGGCTTGGTGAACCTCACCATCCCGCAGACCACGGGCCCAGCCAGCCCAACCACCGCGCTGGACGCGTTCGGCAACCTGGACTCGCGGGCCACGACGACCCAGCCGCAAACGGAGACTATTCAGGCCATCGACAGCCTGGGGCAAACCCATTCGGTGACGCTGACCTTCACCCCCAACGGCACGCCAGGCCAGTTCACGGTGACCGCTGCCTCGCCGGACATAGCCGGCACGACTATAGGCGTCACCGCCGGTGGGACGCTCAGCTTTGGCACCAACGGGCAACTCAACGGCGCAAACGCGATCACCTTGAACACCGGTGGCAGCGCCTGGCTCATCCCCAGCACGGTGACCACGCCTGGTACCGGCACGGCGTCGAATGCCGCGACCAACCAGACCATCACGCTGACGTTGAACGATGCCCAAGTCGGCTCGCTCACCTCGTTTGCCACGGCGTCCGCGGTGTCCTCGCAGGGGGCGCCGGCGAACCCGGCGGGCGTGGGCAGCCCGGCGGGCTTTCTGAAAGCGTTCACCATCACCCCCAACGGCACCATCCTGGGCCAGTACACCAGCGGCAACACGGCCACGCTGGGACAGATGGTGCTGGCCACCTTCACCAATCCCGCTGGGCTCCAGCGCATTGGCCAGAACGACTGGGACGTGAGCGCCGATTCCGGCCAGGCCAACATCAACACGCCTGGCTCCGGCCCCTCCGGGACAGTGGCTCAGGGCAACATCGAAACCTCGAATGTGAGTCTCGCCGATCAGCTTGCCGCGATGATCCTGGCCGAGCGCGGATTCCAGGCCAACAGCAAAATCATCACCACGTCGGACCAGATGCTCCAGGACGTGGTGGCCATGAAGCAGTAGCTTCGGAAAGGATGAGGGTTTAACCCATGGGTGGATCTGGCGCACTCTTCGATGGCGTTTCGGGGCTCGATAACCATCAGGCCTGGATGAATGTCATCGGCAACAACATTGCCAACGTGAACACGGCCGGCTTCAAGGACAGCCAGTTCAACTTCCAGGATGTCATCTACCAGACGCTCAAGGGCGCCTCCTCGGCCGCAACCGGCGGCCCCGGCGGAACGGACTTCGAGCAGAGTGGCCTGGGCGTGAACACCGGCTCGATCATGACCAACGAGCAGCAGGGCTCCCTGCAAACGACTAACCTGCCCACGGATTTCGCCATCCAGGGCGACGGCTTCTTCGTCGTCAACAACGGCGCGTCCAATTTCTACACGCGCGATTCCAATTTCATTGTGGACGCGTTCGGAAACATCAACCAATCGGCAACTGGCTTCCATCTCCAGGGCTATGGGCTGAAGCAGCAGGGCAACACGGTCACCATCGATAACACCAAGGTGGTGAACCTCACCGTGCCGCAGCAGATCAACCCGGCGCAGGAAACCAACATCCTCGACCTCATCGGCAACCTGCAATCCAGCTCAACCACGGCGCAAACGCAATCTGTAGGCGTGTACGACAGCCTCGGCCAGCTGCACAACGTGGTGCTGTCCTTCACCCCAAGCGGCAGCGCGGATGGTAACTGGAGCGTGAGTGCGACCTCGGCCGACCTGAGCCCGGGCTCCTCGGTCCAGGTGGGTGGCGGCAACGCCCAGTCCACGCTTATCGGATCGGCGGAGCTGCACTTCAATCCCCTGGGCCAGCTGGACGGCACGGTGACCCCGCTGGAGCTGACCTTTGTGGGCGGCACGACCTCGACCGTCACACCGGACGTCGGCACGTCGACCGGGCCCACGCAGGCCGGCCAGCCGTGGGTGATCCCCGGTACGACCACCGGCTCCAACGCCGCCCAGAGCGCGGTGTTCCTGAACATCAACGATCCCAAAGTGGGCAATCTCACCCAGTTCGCCTCCGCCACGGCGCTGTCCACGCAAGCCTCGCCCAGCACAGCCGCCATCCCCATTGGCAATGGCTCTGTGCAGGTGACCGGCAACCTGAATTCGACGGCGAAGCAAGGCATGGGTGTGGCGTCGTTCGTGGCGCAGGACTCAACCGGCGCCACTCACACCTTCCAGGTGGGCCTCCAGGGCTCGACTGGCACCACCTTCACCCCAACGCTGCTGAGCGTCGATGGATTCAGCGGCGTGGCGCAGGGCAACTTGAACCCCAGCAGCGTCAGCACGGTGGTGACCACGGTGTCCGCATTCGACTCCACGGGCATCGCCCACAGCTTCCAAGTCGATCTGGTGCCGATCTGCGCGCCGGGCACCGGCATCGACGGCGGCACCACGTGGAGCGCTTTTGTGGCCAGCGTAGATGGCGACGCGGGCGGCGTACCCGCCACGGGCAATCTGCAGTCCGGAGCGACCACCGCGACCACGTTGTTCAACTTCAACGCCACCGAACCGGACGGCGTGAACCACCAGTTCGCGGTCACCCTCACGCGCAATACGGCCGGCAATTGGACCATCCAGAACACGGGTGACGTCACCGTCGATGGTGCCACCAAGGCGGGCGTAAGCGTGGTCGCCAACACCACCAACATCGTTGGCGGTCCCATCACCATCAGCGTGGGCGTGAACACCCCCGGCTTCGAGAACGGCGTCGCGGAGAACTTCAACTTCGACTTCGGGGCCGTCACAGTCACCTCCGGCTCGTCGAACGTGAGCGCGTCGGTGGTGAACCCGTCCACCGTGCTGAAGTTCGATTCGAGCGATCCGCCGCCCACCGGCAGCGGCAAGCTCATCGCAGGCGGGAGCCTGTCCATTGGCGTGAACTCGGGCGCGCTGTTCAATGGGGCGGCCACCGCCTCCAATGTCGAGGCCAATGGGGCGCAGTCGTTCAACTTTAATTTCGCGCAGGTCACAAACCTGAGCACCTCCGTGGCGACGATCTCCAACAGCACCGTGGGCAACTCCACGCTGCCGGCCAGCCTCACCAACACCAATCTCACCTTCAGCGGTCCGGGCGTGGCGCCCTCCAGCGGCAGTACGCAAACCTTGACCATTGGGGCGGACGCGTTTGGCGACAACAACACCGCCGAAACGCTGAGCCTCAACTTCAGCAAGCTGCAAACGAGTACCGGCGCCACCGGCCTGGCCGGGCCGCTGTATGGGTCAGCCGGCAATTCGGCGGGCTCGTTGAAGGACTTCACGGTAGACCAAACCGGCGTACTGCACGGCGTGTACACCAACGGGTTCACGCAGACCATAGGGCAGATTCTGCTGGCCACGTTCGAGAACCCGGCGGGTCTGGAGCGCCTGGGCAGCAACCTGCTGCAGACATCGGCGGACTCCGGCGTGGTGAACGTGGGCACAGCTGGCAGCGGCAAGTTCGGCACCATCGCCGAAGGAAACATCGAGACCTCCAACGTGGATTTGGCGCAGGAGTTCAGCAACATGATCCTCGCTGAGCGCGGTTTCCAGGCCAACAGCCGCGTCATCACCACGGCGGACACGATGCTGTCGGACCTCATGGGCATCAAGCAGACGCCGTAGGCG
>JBOGTU010000101.1:0-8045 GCA_050695655.1 Chloroflexota bacterium
GACTCGATCTGCTCGTCGTATTCGGTGCCGCCGTCGATCGCCTTTTCAAAGATGGCGGGGTTCGACGTCACGCCCATGATGCCGTCATCCACGAGCTGTTTGAGCTCGCCCGAGGTGATCAGGCCGCGGCGGATGTTGTCGTACCAAACGGATTGGCCTTCCTTCTGAAGGTCGATGAGTGGATTGGACATGTTCACATTCCCTCCAATGTTGCTCTCAATGTCCCTTCTTCAGTCGCGGCTTTACAGCAGCGACCGTACAGCCTGCACGATGTGCCGGGAGCTGATGCCGGCCGCGTCCAGCAGCTCCGCCGGTTTGCCTGAGCCGGGCATCTCCCGCACCGCCAGGCGGATCACGTGTGGCAACGAGCGGCTGGCGAAGCGGATCTCGCCCACACTGGCTGCTCCGCCGGCGATGCCGGCAACGGCTTCGGGCTGCAGAGTGGTGTGGCTGGTGCCGCCCGCGCTGAGGGCCTCCAGCACGGCATCGCCTAGGCCGCCCTCGGCCCAGTGGTCCTCCACGGTCACGAGCTTGCCCGCGGTAGCATCCACGCAGCGCTGCACCGTCGCCGCATCCAGCGGCTTCACGGAGTATGCATCCACGACGCGCACGGCAATGCCCGCCGCGTGCAGCTCGTCGTACGCTTTGAGCGCTTCGTGCAGGGTGATGCCGGCAGCCACGATGGTGACCGCGTCGTGATCGGACTGGCGCACGACTTTGCTGCCACCCACGGGGAACTGCTCGCCCGGCGAGTAGATGACCGGCGTGGCCGCGCGAGTGGTGCGCAGGTAGCTGATGCCGGAGTGGTGGGCCATGGTGGCAACCAGGGCCGCGGTTTGGTTGGCATCGCATGGGTACAAGACGGTGCTGCCGTACACGGCCCGCATCATGGCCATGTCCTCCAGCGCCATCTGCGAAGGACCATCCTCGCCGATAGACACGCCCGCGTGCGATCCGCACAGCCGCAGGTGGGCGCGCGAGATGGCCGCCATGCGGATGAAGTCGTAGGCGCGGCTCATGAACGCGGCGAAGGTCGAGGCGAAGACGATCTTGTGCCGCACGCTCAGGCCCACCGCCGCGGCCAGCATCTGCTGCTCAGCGATGTACATCTCGAAGAAGCGATCCGGGAAGGCGTGGGCGAAATCCTCGGCGTAGGTGGAGTTGCTCACCTCGCCATCCAGCGCCACCACCTCCAGCTCCGCGGCGCCAACTGCCTTCAGCGCCTCGCCATAGGCCTTGCGCGTGGCCATCTGCTCGCCCAGCGCGTAGGTGGGCAATTCCAGCTTCTGCGCGCTGGGTTGGGCCGCGGGCCGCTCCGAGCCGGGGCGATGCACCTGGATGCGGATGTCGCGTTCGCCGCCCAGCTCCTCGATGGCGCGCTTGGCGTCGTCCGCCGGCAGCGGCTTGCCGTGCCAGCCGTCCTTGTTCTCAACAAAGGACACGCCCTTGCCTTTGACCGTCCTGGCGACGATGAGGGTAGGTGCCTGGTGGTGGTTCGCCGCGTCAGTCATGGCGCGGTCGATGGCGCTGAGGTCGTGGCCATCGATCTGGATGGCGTTCCAACCGAAAGCGCGGGCGCGCGCCGCGTAGGCAGCGCCATCCCAGCCCAGCTCGGTTTCGCCGCGCTGGCCCAGGCGGTTCATGTCCAGCAGGGCAGTGAGGTTGTCGAGATGATAGTGGCTGGCATGGTCGAAGGCTTCCCAGATCGACCCCTCAGCCATTTCGCTGTCGCCCAGCAGCACCCATACTCGGTAGGGCAGCTTGTCCAGGTATTTGCCTGCCAGCGCCACGCCGACACCGATGGGCAGGCCCTGGCCGAGCGACCCGGTTGCCACGTCCACCCAGGGCAGCACTGGTGTGGGGTGACCCTGCGTGCGGCTGCCGAGACGTCGAAATGCCATGAGCTCCTCATCGGAGATGGCGCCGACAGCCTTGAAGACGGAGTAAACCAGCGGCGAGGCGTGGCCCTTGGAGAAGATGAGATGGTCGTTGTTCGGGTTGGCCGGATCCGCGAAGTCGTACCGCAGGTGGGTGCTGCCCAGCACCGCCAGCAGATCAGCCGCGGAGAGGGACGATGTGGGGTGGCCGGAGCCGGCCGCGGTGCTGCAGCGGATGCTGTCCACCCGCAGCTGCTGCGCCAGCTCATGCCACTGCTGGATGCCCGGCGCGGTGGGGGCGGCAACGCTCATCGTGAAAACTCCTGTGCACAGGTCTTCGACGTGAGACTCATCATCCTCCTACCGCCCCAAGGGAGATCATCAGCCTATCCCAACCAGGCGGAGAACACAAGCCAAACGACGGGGTGCATACGTCACCTTGAACGTAGCAAACGCGGGTCCGCTCATTACGCCTCGGCGTCCACCTGCATCGCTACCAGCAGGCGGGACACCATGTTGTATGCGCCGATGGTGACCGTGAGCTCCAGCACCTGTCGCGGGTTGAAGTGGCGCCTCACGGCGGCGAAGGTTTCATCGTCCACCTGGACTTCGCGCGTCATGCGCTCGGCGTAGCCGAGCACAGCCTGCTGACGCGCATCAAACAGTTGCGTGCCACGCCAGTTGGGCAGCGCGGCCAGCTGTTCATCGCTGCAACCCTCCTGCTTGGCCAGGCGGGCGTGGGCCCGCCACTCGTAGTCGGCCTGGGTGATGCTGGCCACTTCGCAGATGGCCAGCTCGCGCGCGGGTCCGTCGAGCGAAGATTTGTAACGTACGGAGGTGAGCAGGTTGAGCCAGCCCTCGGCCAGGGGTGGGCTGTTGAGCAGCATGGAGTACAGGTTCAACACGCGGCCGCCGCGCTCCCGTTTGATTTGCTCTACCAGCGCCTGAAACTCGCCGTCGCCGCCTTGCAGGTTGGGGTAAGGGATGCGTGCCATGAGCTTTCGATTCTCCATTCGTCGTTTGGAGCCGATTTTATGTCCCGAGCACATGCTGCTGCCTGGCAGGTCGTAAGGCACCCAACCGATGCGGCGCAACCGCCCTGTGGGTACCATTAAACGGGTAAACGGGCTTCTGGGTAGGGCCGCGGCGAGGCCGGCTTGCGCGTCTATGCGCACTGGGCGCCGCCCGCCTGATTGGCAGTCAACGGGACGGGCGATTTGAAGGCGTGAAAGTTTTTCGAGCGTTAGCGGTAGCCGCCGCGGTGGCGACGTTTATTCTGGTCATCCTGGGCGCGGTGGTGCGAGTGAGCGGCTCGGGCCTTGGCTGCGGCAACGACTGGCCGCTGTGCCATGGCTCGGTTGTGCCGCTCTTCGATCTCCACACCTTCATCGAGTGGAACCACCGGCTGTTCGCCAGCCTGGTGTCACTGCTGACGGCGTTGGCGGTGGTCACCGCCTGGCTGTGGGTGCGCAAAGAACGCCCCTTGCTCCTGAAGCTGGCCGTAGGCGCGTTCCTGCTGGTGGTAGTGCAGGCGCTGCTGGGCGCGGTGGCCGTGAAGACCGATCTCTCGCCGCAAGTGGTGATGGCGCACCTCGGTACGGCGATGTTGTGCCTGGCCGCGCTGCTGATCATGGCCACGCTGGCGACCCGCAAGCCGCCTTGGATAGCCGCGGCGGCGCTGGGCGGAAGGGCTTCGGGCAGCGCGGGCGATGGCGAAGCGGGCAGCCATTTTCACCTACTCGCGCTGTGGACCACGGCCGCGACCTTTATCCTGCTGATGAGCGGCTCCCTGGTGACCGGCAGCGGTGCCGATTATGCGTGCCGCGATTGGCCGCTCTGCAACGGCACGTCCTTTCCAACCGGCGGCCTGGCGGCCATTCATTTCGGGCACAGGCTGGTAGCACTGCTGGTCGGCTTACTGATCATCTTCACACTGGTCCGGGCCATCCAACGCCGCGCCCACAACCCCGGTGCCGCGGGCTGGGCCACTGCCGCCGGTGCGCTGCTCATAGGGCAGGTGATTGTGGGTGCCTTCCAGGTGTGGCTGCACTTCCCGCCGGCCCTGGTAGCCACGCACATCGCCTTTGCCGAGACGGTCTGGGGCAGCCTGGTCATTATGACGGTGCTGGCTTACCAGGAGCGCCGTGTCGTCAGCCGGCTGGGTAGTGGCACAGCGGCTGGGACCACATTCGATGCGACCTTGCCCGTGGGCAGCGCGGCCACAGCGCCGGCCGCGGCTGGAACGCTGCGACAGATGCTGGCCGACTACCTGGCGCTCACCAAGCCGGAGATCATCCTGCTGCTGCTCGTCACCACCGTCTGTGCCATGTACATCGCCACACGCGGCATGCCAGCGCCCGGGCTCGTACTGTGGACCACGATTGGCGGTGCGCTTTCGGCTGGTGGCGCAAATGCGCTGAACTGCTATGTGGACCATGACATAGACGATGTGATGACCCGCACGCGGCGACGGCCGATTCCCGCTGGCCGCATGACGCCGGGGCAGGTGCTGGCATTTGGCCTCACCCTGGCGGTGCTGTCTTTCCTGGTGATGCTGTTGGGCGTGAACATGCTGGCGGCGGTGCTCTCGCTCTCCGGCCTGCTCTTCTACGTGTTTGTATACACGCTCTGGCTCAAACGCAGCACGCCGAGCAACATCGTGATTGGCGGGGCGGCGGGCGCGGTTCCCCCTCTGGTGGGCTGGGCGGCGGCCACAGGGCGCGTGGACCTGGCGGCCTGGTGGCTGTTCGCCATCATCTTCTTCTGGACGCCGCCTCACTTCTGGGCGCTGGCCTTGCTCATCAAGAAGGATTACGCACGGGCAGGCATCCCCATGCTGCCGGTGGTCGACACAGAGGACCACACGCGCATGCAGATTTTTCTCTACTCATTGCTGCTGCTGCCGCTATCGGCCATGTTGTTCTTCATTGGCGCCCTCGGCGCCGTCTATCTTGTGGCGGCGCTGGTGTTGAGCGGGCTGTTCGTGTACTACGCGCTGCGCCTGCTGCGAGGAGCCACCCAGGCGTTGGCGCGGCGGCTGTACCGCTATTCGCTGCTGTATCTGGCGCTGCTGTTCGGCGCAATGGTGGTGGATCACGCCGTCACGGGCCTGCTGACGTAAGGGGCCAGTGTGACGGTGCTCACAGACATCTCCCTCGCGGGCGCCAACCATAGCTGCCACTGAACAGCTCGTTCCGCCCAGCCGTGTTGGTCAGCGGTTGATGCTGCTGATGGGGCTGCTTGCATTGGCCGTCGCGCTGGCAGCCGCGGCGCTGCTCATTCGCGCGCGCCAGCAACCAGCCGCGGGCGCGGGCACCACGTTGGGCCTCAGCCCCGCCACCCCCTTCATGCTGACGGATCAGAACGGCCAGAGGGTGTCGCTGAGCCAGTTCCGGGGCGAGCCGGTCGTACTGACGTTCCTCTACACCAGCTGCCCGGACGTGTGCCCCCTGATCGCGGATAAGCTGCACCAGACGTACAACCTGCTGGGAGGGCGGGCGAGTCACGTTGGCATTTTGGCCATCACCACGGACCCCGCGCACGACGACCGGGCAGCCGCGGTGCGCTTCAGCCAGGAGCATGGCATGACCGGCCGGTGGCACTTCCTCCTGGGCAGCCCGGCTCAACTGGCGCCACTGTGGAAGGATTACTACATAGGTGTCTCGCCCATCGCCTCCGACGCGCCCAGCGGCTCCGGCTCGGTGATGCACAGTGACGCCGTCTACGTGATCGACCGATCCGGCCGCGAGCGCACCCTCTATGGGGCTGACTTCGAGCCGAAACTCCTCGCTCACGAGCTGGAGGGGTTGCTCGCGGCCTGAGGAGCTGGTCCTCTTGACCTCGCTGGAGCGTTTCCCGAACTACCTGCGCCGCCTTCGCCCGCTAAGAAGCAATGGCGCTACGAGTTGCAACCCCAGGGGGCGTTTGTTCCTGGGCGTGCCAGCTCAGGGGAAGTGTGGGCGCAGGCGTTTTTCAGTGGGGGATTGGAGGAATTCCTGGCGAATGAGCTCTTTGCGACGCGCGCGGACGCGGACCAGGCGCAGCCAGTAGGTGCCGGGGGCGCCGAAGAGGGCGATCGCGCCGACCACCCAGGGGAGGTGCAGCAGGAGCAGTATGGCGATGACCGCGAACGCGTGGGTGTAGTAGAGGATGAAGATGGCCGTGACAATCTTGAACGCCACCAGCACCCCCACGTAGGTCCACATGGCGGCCTTCTCGCCGGCTTGCTCCTCGTCGGGGTCCATAAGATCCTTGGAGGGCCCTCAGACCCAGGGCCGGATGGGTAGATGGATCGGCGGGTGCGGCGCGCAGCGGATTGCCGCGAAGCGGCGAGGCGCGCCGGCAGTCATCCCATCAATGTACCGCTGCGCCCCTACCTCCGCTACCCTTCGTCGCCGCGAACGCGGCGATAGCCATGACCAGGCAGATGACGAACAGGTCCACACCCAGGGTGTACCAGTCGCTGAACGTTCCCGCCCACAGGAAGAGCTTGCCCCAGCCAACGATGAGCGCCAGCACGCAGGCGATAGCGAGGTAAGGCATCACGAACGAGAGGAAGCCGCGGCCACTTTCAGCGGGCGGCAGTTCCATGCTGGCGGCCGGTGGCCGAAGCAGCAGGCGAATAATCTTGTAGATTGCGTACAGGAACCAGATGGCAGCCAGAGCGATAAGCAGGTAGGCGAACAGGCTGATCGGCTCTGGCTTCTCGGTTGGGGCATTGGCGCCCACGGGTTTGCCGGTCGAAGCAGCCGCTGCCGGCGCGGCCGGTGCACTCGCGGCGGCTGAGGCGCTGGCCGGCGCCGAGGCACTGGGCGCCGCTGAGGCTGAAGCGCTCGGTGCGGCTGATGCAGAGGCGCTGGGTGCCGCTGAGGCTGAGGCGCTCGGTGCGGCTGATGCGGAGGCGCTGGGTGCCGCGGACGAGGAGCTGGTGGCGGCCGATGCCGCTGGCGCGGACTGGGCCAGGGTGATGGTCGGCGCGAGTACGAGCAGTGCTGCCGCCAGTGCAGCACCAACCGCGGCGGCTCGCAACTTCAGATGTCGCATGGGTAACCTCCCTCAGCTTGGTGAAAATCCATTGTCGTAGGCGCCGCCGCCGCTGGCCGGATGACGGCTTGCATCGGAGGTGCTGTCGGCCGTGGCCGCATCGGCATCATCCGGCTCGATCTCATTGGCCGCCCAGCGAAAGAACACCACTGTGGCCGCCCCGAGATAGAAGAAGCTCCCGCCAATCCACATGATGAGTCCGGCGATTGACTGATCCTGCACGGGCGTCCAGGGCACCAGCCGCGGTGCACGCAGATACCAGGCGTAGATCTCCGTGTGGCTGAGCGCGATAATCGAGCCCACCAAAAACATCGGCAACGTTTCCGCGAACAGGTAGAGAATGGCCACCGGATTGGGCAAGCGACGCTCGCGCGCCGGGTTGAGCACTGGCAGCCAGTTGATGAACGCCGTGCCAATGTAAGCCAGGTGTTCGAAGGCGTGCAGCGCCTCGTGGTGCAGCGTCGCGTCGTACCACAGCGGGGCATGTGTGACCGAGAAGACGAAGTTGAAGATCAGAATGGCCGCGATGGGATGGATCCGAATGCGCGCACCCAAGCTGGCGGGCAGCGCTCGCACAAAGAGCGGCGCCACGATGAGCGTCAGCAGCAGGTGCTGCACCATGTGCGCACTCAGCAGGTACACATCCGACAGCTGGTCCAGCGGCGACAGCAACGCCAGCACCAGTATGGCGATGCCGATCCAAAAGCAGGCCTGCCGGCCCGGCGATACGCCCATGCTCGGCCGGCGCAGCAGCCACAGATAGCCGGCCGCGAGGAGCGCCAACCCAACAATCACCGTGGGCTCGGGCGCCCATCGGGTCAGGACGAGGCCAAGGCTGGTTGGCATCAGGTTCGATGGCCCTGCAGCCGCAAACGGTCACCCGGCCTACTTCAGCGAGTACAGGAACGCGGTAAGGTCCTTGATCTCAGCCGGCGACAGGCCGAGATTGGGCATGTCCGTTCCCGGTTTCACAGCGGGCGGATTGGTCAGCCATTTCTCCGTGTTGGCGGGCGTGTTCGGCAGCGTGCCGCCGGCAGTTTTCGCACGCACCGCGTAGTGGGCCTGATTGGGGCCAACAGTCGCACTGCCCGGCACGCCCGGCGCCATGTGGCAGCCGGTGCAGCC
>JBOGTU010000102.1:0-17516 GCA_050695655.1 Chloroflexota bacterium
CATCCACAGTCACCGCGCTGCCGGCAATGGTGGTCCAGACGGCGCCATCGTCCGAGGTTTGGGCGCTCAGCGTAGCGCCCGCGCGCAGCACCCGCAACCACGTGGGCGCCGCCAAAGCCGGAATGGCTGTGACAACCAGCGCGGTGCCGCCTGGGAGCGCCCGCTCCTCCACAAAGCTGCCGTGCCCGGGCGTGGTCAGCAGCGCGTAAAAGGCAGCGCTGGCGCCAACGCCCGCCCGCAGCATGAGGCCCGCTTTGGCGTAATCGTTGGAATAGCCCTGCTGGCTGAGCCGGGCGCTCACGGCACCAGTGCTCGCCAGCGGGTGCCACACAAAGTGGAACTCATCGCGGGTGCCGAAGATGTCGGCGCCCGCGCCTTGCACATTCAGCTGGCCGAGGTTGCCGGACTGCCCGCCCGGCGGCGAGGGATTCCCCACGTCGCGGCACTGCCAGCCGCTGGGGCACCCGGCGGCTGTGGGAGTAGGCGCGGCCGCGAGGGCTGGCCCAACCTGGACGGCCGCGACTGTGGCGGCGCCGCCACTGGGGGTACTGGCCAGCACCCCCGCCAGCAGGCTATGGGGCATGGGCAGCAGCACCGAGCTGCCAGGCACCAGGGTGTAGTGCACGCCATCGTTGGAAGTCGCGGCCTGCACTTCATCGCCCCTTCGCTGCGCCTGGAGGTAGAGTGGCGCCGTGGCGCTCGGCACGCTGGCCAGCAGCGTGGTAGGGCCGCCATCGGCCGCGCGATACTGCACCGTGAGGCCTTGGCCGGCCGTGAGCAGCACAGTGTAGTTGGCTGAGGCAGCATCACGCGCCTGCCGCAGCGTAACTCCGGCGGCGCCGGCCGCGGGCAGGGCGGCCACTTGTGCGCTGGCGCTGGTGCTGCCACTGGCCGTTTGAGTGATGAGGCGCGCCTGGTCGGCCGTGCCGGCCAAACCCGTGCCGGCGCTGCCGAGATCCCAGCCAGAGCTGGTGGCCTGTTCTTCCCCAGGAGCCGAGCCAAGGCCGGCGCACGACCAGCCGGTGGGGCAATTCGCATCCGGTGGGAAAGCTCTGGGGTGCGCTGGCAGGCGCAGCGCGAAGACGCTGCCGCTGGTACTGCTGGCATACAGCACGCCATTGGCCACGGTAGGCCCGCCATAGATCTGCGCCGGCGAATTCCAGCTGTAGAGGCGTTCGCCCGTGGCGGCGTCGAGCACCTCCAACGTTGGGCCAGCGCCATCGATCACCAGGCCGTTCGCGTAGGCCAGGGGGCCGATTACCGGACCGGGCGCGGCGTGCGTCCACAGGATTGCGCCGCTGGCGGGATCGATGGCCAGCACGGTGCCGCTGTGGCCTCGCCCGGCAAGGGCGGCGTGCCCGCCCCCCATGTACAAGCGGCCCTGGCCGAAGGCGCCGGAGGAAACGCTGGTGTCGCCGCAGGAAGGGCAGGTGCCGGGATCGGCGATGGGCGTGCGCCACAGGTAGCCGGCCGCGAGGTTGGCGCGGTCGAAGCCGTACACGTAGCCGTTCTTGTTTGTGGCGAACAGCAGCGGCCTGCCACTTGGGCCGCTGGCCAGCAGGGGTGAATCGCCCCAGTCAGAATCGTCGATTGTCTGCGCCGCGGGCAGCGTCCAGTGCCCGATGATGGCCAGCGTGCTGGCGTTCACCGCCACGATGGCCTGTCCGTAGGGCTGCTGCACGTTGCCCTGGTCCGACCCGCTGGTGAGAAAGATGGTGTTGCTGGCCGGGTCCACGGCGGGTGATGTCCACAGCCCGGCGCCCACCTGCCCGGTGGGCACCAGGTTCAGGGTGTGGACGACGCGATGGGTTACCAGGTTCACCTGGAGCAGCTGGCCCTGTACCAGCGGGCAGTCCCCAAAGCTGGCGATGCCGATGTAGGCGTATCCGTGGTACAGCAGCGGGCTGGACCAGTTGTAGTGGCCGCCGGCGGGGCTGTTATCGCCTGTGGGGACCTTCCACAGCACCGCGCCGGTGGCGGCATCCAGCGCATACCAGAAGGCGTCGCCCCCACCCACGTACACCACGCCCTGGCTCACCGCGGCCGTGGAGGTGATGCCGGCCGCGGGTGGAACGCACCCGGCCGCCGCGGTTTTGCCCAGGAGCGTCTTCCACTTGAGGGCGCCCGTCGCCGCGTCCAGCGCGTATTCGTAGCCATCCCACGAGCCCACGTACACCGTCCCCTGCACCACGATCGGCTCGGCCGCGACCACGCCGCCGGTCTGGAAGGACCACAGCGGCCGCAGCTGGGCTGCGCTGGCCACGGAGATGGCCGCATCGGTGCTGGCCGCTGTGTGCTGGCCGTTCCCGAGGTATTCCGGCCAGCTGGCGGCGCTGCTCAGTAACGCGGCCAGCACGAGGAGCAGAAGCGCGGCGGCCCGGCTCGGCCGCCGGTGTGGGGACAGCACCAAACGAGGCCCTCGACGAATGTGTAGTGGCTCCGGATGAGTTGAGTGAGGGGGAGGGTGTTCGGAGGCACAGCGTAGCCTAGCCGCCCCCACTCTGGTGCGCAACGCGCACCCCCCATCTCTCGCGGAGCAGAATTTCCCAGCGAGATCACCGGAATTACTCACTCGCTGATGCGCGGCAGCCGGCCGCGGAAAGCCCAAGGGCGAAGGAATAGGCAGCTCCAGGCAGTGATGCACGAAGCAGCGGGGCTGGTTTCGTGAGCAGCCTGCCCTTTGCGGCTACCTGGCCCGCTCGTCGTATACACTGGCGGCATCATGGCCAAGTTACGTCACATCGCCATCGCGACGCGGGACCCGGAGAAAACGGCGCAGTTCTACAAAGACGCGTTTGAGTTTGAGGAGGTTGGCCGGTCCAACGGCCACCTCGCTCATGGCATCTACCTGAGCGACGGCACGCTCAACATCGCCATTCTGGACTTCAGCGGTTCAGACTTCGATCAGCTCGGCAAGGGACTGGACTTTGTGGGTGTGCACCACTTCGGCGTCGTCGTCGAGGATCGTAAGGCGCTCAGCAAGGAGCTGGAGGCCATGGGCGCGCCCTGCATCCTGGATGAGCCACCATCCCCAACCAGCTTCTTCGAGGTGAAACACCGCGGTCCAGATGGCGTGGTCTTCGACATCAGCGAAAAGCCCTGGATCGGCTCAGCCGGTCTGGAATAGGCTCGGAGCCGGACGGAGCGTCTGTACCGCGGGATCAGTGTCGAGCTTGGCGCACCGCGCTTGCGCTCGCCCTTCGACTCCCCTATCGTAAGCGTTCGCGGGCGGCCTGTCTATCGGCAAGGTGGCCGATTGTCAGGCGTGTGAGGTTCGCGTAGCCTGGCAGCGTGCCCCCACCTCCAGGTTCAAAGGCACCTGACAACGCCCGCCCGATGCTGGCCGTGGTCAGCGGCCGGCCGGGGTCGGGCAAGTCGACCCTGGCATCCAAGCTGGCCGGCCTTCTTGGCTGCCCGCTGGTATCTCGCGACGAGATCAATCGGGGACTGCTGCACACGGCCAGGCGCTGGCCCGAGTTGCCCAGCACGGATGAGCTGACGAGACTGACGTTCGATGCCTTTGGCCGCGCCCTCGCGGTATTCGTCTCATGCGGCGTGACGGTGGTGGCGGAGGCAGCATTCAACCACCCGCGCTGGCGCATCGTGCTGGAGCCGCTCCTACCACTGACGGACGTGAAGATCATCCACTGCGCCGTTGATGCAGACCTGACCCGCGAGCGGCTCATCCACCGCTACCTCCAGGCACATAACGCGGACCCCTCGTTCGTTACGCAAGCCACGGAGCTGGCGACCCGCGACTTTGAGAAGCTCGCGCTGCCGCTGCCCACCCTGACAGTTTCCACCGCCGACGGTTACGATCCCCCACTTCACCAGATCGCGGCGTTCGTAAGATTATGAGTTGTTGCGCTCATCGCGCCATGGTCACCCCCGGTTAAGGCATGGGAGAAGTTTCCCCGCGCCGTGCTGGGACGGCGGGCAAGGTGAGCGTCGGCGGGCAATCATCCCTCTCCGGCGCGCACTGGCAGCGCATAGTGCTCGATGATCTGGGAGGCGACTTCCGCTGGCACGAGGAAGGTCGAATCAATGGTGATCGTTGGCTCGAACGGCAGCGGGTTGGGCAGGAACAGGGTGTCCAGGAGGCCGAGCAGTACGTCCGGATCGGTCAGCTTTTGCTGCTCAAGCCGATCTGGGTTCTGGACGCGCCGGAGCAGTTCGGGGCGAGCCCACGTCAATCGCACGAACAGCGGCTGACCACCCGCGCCAAAACCGGCTCGAGCTGGTAGCGGTGCAGCTCGCTGTCCTCTGGAGTGCCGTGCGGCGCGGCTGTGTAGATGAAGTCGACTTCTTCGCGGGCAGCCTGCTCGAACACGACCCGGCGCATTCCAACGAGCGACCGCGTCCACGACGGTGAATCGCGCTCGAATAGTGGCGAGATGGCGTTCATCGTCAAGTGGTTGTGGAACAGCTTGAAGCCTGTCGCGTTAGCCAGCTCGCGAGCAACGGTGAGCTTGCCCACCCCTGGCGGACCGTAAATGAAAACCAGCCGCACAAAGCGGCGCGCTTCAGGCCATGGACCAGACGCACTTCCTGGAACATGCGAAACGGAAGAACCTCGCCGTGTTGTGCGCTCGCGATGTCGTCGCGGTTGCGCTCCTGCCCTCCTGGCACTGCCCGTCAGTCAGCAGCGACATCTGAGCGGGGGTGGGGGCCGTCACCTTTCCGCACGGGACGTACGCCCCCCCCAAGCTGACTCGAGGTGCACAAGTTTGGTGCCGTAAGCGGAGCTGGTTCTTTGCCGCCCAGCGCCATCAGTTGCCTTCAGGGAACACCTCCAACCTGCATGCTCGGGCAGCATCACGCAGTTGCACGTCCCAGGCCATGAGCACAATGGGCTCTATTCTCGAGGCCGCCAGAGCACCAGCCAACTGCACGGCATCGTAGCCACGCAACCGCATTTCAACCGCCAATCTCCCCGCTTCTCGGACAACTGGCTCGCTCACGTCGACTCGCAGAAAGCTCTCCCAGGCTTCATCGAACGTCGCCTGGCCAGCCGCTAGTTGCGACGACGTCAGCCGCTGAAGGCGATGGGCGAGTCCGAGAGCCGCATGCACCTCCGCGTACGTCACCCGACACGTGTAGTGCCGCGAATGGTGGGCGATCTCTGTGATGGCCTCTTCGGAACCAACCTCCTTGATGACCGTTTTAACCAGACCGCTCGTGTCAACGTACAGGCTCACGATCGCTGTTGGCTCACCAAATCAGACATGCTCGGACCAGCACCGTGCAATGTGATTGTGGGCATACTCGGCGTGAATGGTCGGCCTGACCACGAAATGTCTCCCGCAACTAACTTCTCAGCAAGCGCCTCGGGAAAGTGTTCTTGCCTCCCCGCGGCCGGAATGATGCGAGCGACGACGTGGCCACGCTCCGTCACCGAGACAGTCTCTCCCCGCTTCACCTGGGCCAGATACGCGCTCAGCCGTGCTTTCAGTTCCTTCACCCCAACATCCATGTAGTCACGATAGCATGCAGGTAGTCAGGAGCTGAGAACGGCCTTGAGCGGGCTTGCCAGCTGCCTTGCTTTGCAAATCATTGAGCTGGACGTTGGGTCGAGCAAGGACGAGCTCTTCCACAAGGTGACGCACGTCCGGCTCCTGAGCCCCTCAGCGGCTGGGATCGATGGCGATGTGGATGGCGGGTTCACCGGGGACGTTGCCGGCGAGAATCTCGATGGCGCGGGCCGTGTCGGCTAACCCGAAGGTGTGGGTGTGCAGCTTCTCCAGGGGGAAGCGGCCGGATTCGATGATGCGGATGGCGTCGGCGTAGCCGTGGGCGTCCACACTGAACGCGCCGATCACGGTGAGCGCCTTCTGGATGATGGCGTCGCTGGCCAGCTCCAACGTCCGGCTGCCCTTGAGGCCGGCCAGCACGATACGGCCGCCTTTGCGTACGGCGCGCAGTGCATCGAGCACGGGTTGAGTGGCCAGCGGCGTGACATCCAGCACCACGTCCACCCCGGAGCCGTGCGTGAGATCCAGCACCTTCTCCACCGTGTCCTCGCGCTCCACGTCGATGGTGGCTGTGGCGCCCAGCTCACCGGCCAGCGCCAGTTTGGCGGCATCGCGGGTGAGGCCGGTCACGAACACGTCACCCGCGCCGGCCATGCGCGCCGCGATGAGCGCGCACAGGCCACGCTGGCCGGCGCCCAGCACCAGCAGGCTCTCGCCCAGCTGGAGGCGGGGCAGGTGCACGGCCCACTGCACGCCGGCGCCGAGCGGGTTGTACATCACGGCGATGTCGGGCGCGATGTCCGCGCGCACGGGGTGCAGCAGCGTGTTGGGGTCCAGGTAGAGGTACTCGGCGTAGCCGCCCCACAGGCTCGGCGCAACGGACACCGGCGTGTACCCGTGGCCGAAGCGGCCGTTGGGGCAGCTCTTGTAGTCGCCCCGCAGGCACTGCTCGCAGGAGTGGCAGGCCAGCCAGCTCTCCACGGCCACGCGGTCGCCCACCCCCAGTCCCAGCCGGCGCGCAGCGCGCTCGCCCAGCTCCTCGATGATGCCCAGCGACTCGTGGCCGGGGATCGTTGGCGGCCGCTCCGCGCGGAGGTGCCCGTAGTAACCCTCCACGTCGCTGCCGCAAATGCCGCAACGCTCCACGCGGATGAGCCCACCGTCGGGCCCGATCGCCGGCCGGGGAAATTCGCGCAGCTCAATCGCCCGCGGCCCGGTTTGCACCGCCGCGCGCACCATGTTCGCCATGCGGCTCATGGTACGCCGCGCCTGGGTAGTGCCCATCCCAGCTGCCCTGGCGTGTGCGCCCGGCTGGGATTGCGGATACCTCTCATGACTGTTCGCTGCGTCCGCACCATCACCGCCCATCCGGCTGGCAGCGGCAGGTCAATCCTGCCCACTGCGACCCTATCGGGTGGGGATGAAGGACCTCCTCGCGGTGGCACGGTGTTTGCGCAGTGGTGGTTAGAGAGCGATGCAGTTCAATGGAGGAGGAATGATTTGGCACCTGCGAGGTTGAGCAGCGCTGCCAACGCGCCGCGGGTCATGGCCTGATCCCCGGCGAGCAGCACGCGGATCATGCCGGTTTGGCCGCCAGCGACACGCCGGCGAGGACAAGCCCGCCAGCCATGATGCCTTTCAGCACTGGAATGGCGGCGGCTCCCCGGCCGGGCGCCAGCGAAGCGCGCCAGGCGACCGCCGACAAGGCGGTAAGCACCCCGAACAGCACAAAGTTCGCGATCTGCATCCAGCCGCCCGGGCCGAGGCTGAGGGCGGTGATGGTATCGCGCAGGGGGTTGTAGCCCGGCCGCGTGGCGCCTTCGAGTGAATAGGCAAGCGCGAACAGCAGCGGGCCCGCCGCCCCGCAAGCCAGCAGGATGCGGTGTGTGCGCGAGCCTGGGTTGGCGCGTCCGAGATGCGCGCGTGGAGCTGCGAGGACCGAGGGTTGCGGCAGCGTTGAGATGGAGTTCATGTCCTCAGTCTGCCTGCACGTCGCCCCTGCACCAGTGAGAGCGATCCTGAGAATCGAGTGACAGCGATCACCTGCGATTCCTGATGTGGGTGACTACCGGCTCCGTCTCCACCGCCCTAATGTGGAGCCCAGAACACCACAGGAGTCGAACGTCACATGAACCCCGATAGATCCTTTCGTTTCCTTACCGCCGTTGCTGGCGCGGTGGGCGTCAGCATCCTCATCGCGTCATTCATCATGAACCCAGGCCCGCCGCCGGGCGCTGACCTCGCTTTCGCCCTGGGCTTTGCGCGACAACACGCGTCCACCATCGCCTTCGCCGGCTGGATGCAGGGCATGGGCTCAGTGCTCAATGTGCTGTTCGCGCTTGGCCTCATGCAGATCGCCGGCGCCGGCCGCAAGCTGTCGGGCTGGCTCACGCTGCTGTCGGGCGCCGGCATCCTGGCTACCAGCCTGGCCGAGTGCGGCCTGTACTTCGCGGCCGTCGCGGCTGGCAAAGCTGGCGACACCAGCACGCTGCTCACCGCGCTGACGCTCATCAAGGGCCTGCAGCACGTGTATCTGATCGTTCCTGCCCTGCTGCTGCCCGTGGGCTGGACCGTGTTCCGCTCGCGCATCCTGCCACCGGTCTTCGGCTGCATGGCCCTGGCGATCGGCGCGGCCCTGCAGGTCCTGGGCATAGCGGGCGTCCTGGACGCGCTTCAGCCCGTGGTCGATACCGTCCTCATTGTCCAGGGTGTGTGGTTCTTGGCCGCCAGCGTTGCTCTTGCGATCCAGACCTTGCTAGCTGCCCCCAAGCCGGTGGCCGCACCCAGCCTGGCGCGGGCATGAAAGGCGCCGTCGAACGCCACCCGCTGGTGGCCTACTTCCGCCTGACGTTCGTCCTGTCGTGGGCTGGAGCACTGTCACTGCTGCTGCCCAAGCTGGCCACGGTGAGCCCGTTCCAACCCTGCATGGCCTGCTTACTTTCCCGGTGATGCTCGTGGGTCCGGTTGTGGCCAGCATCGGCTTGACTGCCATCCTCGGCGGCAAAGCCGGGTTGCACGATCTGTCCGACCGAATGTGGCGCTGGTGCCTGGCTCCGCGCTGGTATGCGACGGCGCTGGTGGCGCCGGCCACGCTGCTGGCGGTGCTGTTCGGCCTTGATGTGACCGTCTCTGCCACATTCGCGCCGCACGTCTTCTTGCTGGGATTCCTATTCGGCCCCATTGCCGGCTTCCTCGAGGAGATTGGCTGGAGTGGCTTTGCCCTGCCGCGCATGCAGGCGCTGGGGCGAGCTGCGGGGTAGCCTGCTGCTCGGACTGATCTGGGGGTTGTGGCACCTGCCAGTGATCGATGTTCTGGGCGCCGCCAGCCCCCACGACGCCTACCTGGCCCCCTTCTTCGTGGCCTTCGTAGCCGTGTTGACTCCCACCCGCGTGCTCATTGGCTGGGTCGCCGCGCGTACCAACAGCATCCCGCTGGCGCAACTCATTCGCACCAGCCTGACGGGTTCACTCGCCATGCTTTCGTCGGCGCCGATCCCACCCGCTCAGGAGGCACTCTGGTACGCCATCTTCGCTGCCGCCTTGTGGCTGCCAGTTATTGGCATTCTGGGGGTGAGCGCCGTCTTCCGCCCTGCGGACGTGAGGTGGGTCGGATGGCAATTCGCCCGGGGATCGACACGTCCGCGCGCGTCCGGGGGGCGCAATCCCGTTAGCGAGCGAAGTGGGTGACGACGAACGGGCGACATGCGCTGTGCCGTCCCGATGGCCAGGGCCACGCCGGTGATCAGGCTGGCAAGCGCCAGTGATTTCCGACCAGTTGCCCCGGCCATCGCCTCCCAAGACGAAAATCGGCTAGCGCTAAGCGCGGCATGCGCAGTACGTACCCGAGTACGTGGAGCGCATTAGCGCCGAACCGAATCACGAAGCTGGCCTGATGGAGTCGCAGCCACCGTTGGGTCGTCACCAAATAGCCACACCACGACACCACTGGCAAAGACCCGGCCGTTGGTGATGACGGCCACTGGCGCGATGAGGCGCAGAGGCAACCGCGGCGGCCCGGCCGCCCGGTAGCGGCGGTGCTCAGCACTCGATGGTGTGGCAGCAGGCCGGTGGCCGCCGCGGCGGCCATCACCGCGTCGGATGCTTTACGGAAGCGCTCGCCAGTGGCTGACCCACACGCTGGCCGCTACGTGAGCTCGCGAGCCGTGCTTGTGAACTGCCAGGAACGCGGAGTTGGAAAGGCCCTGGCCTCCCGGTTGAACTGGTGCAGGAGCGCCGGCCGGAACCGCAAGAAGGCGATGACGACCGGCTCGATGCCGGCTTTGACCGCCCATTTGCACCAGTCGTCGAGGTCCGGCTGCACATTCAGGCGGGTGAAGCGGTTGGCCAGGGCCGGTGGCATCCTGGTGATCCCGCCGCCGTCGCTCTCGCGATTGCAAGCGGCGACAACAGACCAGCCGTCCGGCAGGCAGTAGTCGCCCAGGCGCCGATCCAGGACCAGCTGAAACAGGCGTTCTGGACCAGTGTTGGGGCGCGATTCAGCTCGTCCAAGAACAGCACCCCGTTTCCGCCGGAAGGCAGGAAGTCGGGGATGGCCCAGGCGACGCGGCCGTTCCCATTGAGGTGCGGCAGGCCGCGCAAGTCCACAGGGTCGAAGAGGACGGCTCGCACATCCTGGCAGGCGAGTCCTTCGACAACAGCGGTTTGCCGCACGATCTACGCTGGACTCCGCGCTACGTCACCGCCCTGATCGACGCGCTGGAAAGCGAGGGCTGGGTCCAGCGCGCGAGCCATCCCACCGACCGCCGGGCGACGCTCGTGAGCCTGAGCGACCGCGGCACCACGGCCGCGGAGCGGATGCTGGCGGAACGCGGCAAGGCGGCGGGTCAGCTGTTCGGCCACCCCCGCCGGAGCAGGTGAAGGCGTTCGTCCAGGTTGCGCGCTCGGTGCTGGAGCAGTTCAGCGGCGCTGATGAAGTGTCCGGTTGACCTTCTCGGGCATCGTGAATGGGGTACAGCCCACGCTGAGCGAAGCAGCCTGTGATGACATCGAAATGGTCTCGGCGCTCCGCGGGCGCCGCCTTCATCCGAGCCCGCTGAAAGCGCGGCTAACCGGGTTGGGCCGCTGACAGCCGCTCAGTCAGACCAGTAGCCGCATCGGACCAGGAGAAAGAGCCGGGCTCGAGGTGCCACTGGGTCATGAGGCCGTAAATGACTGCCAGGAGGATGCGCGCGTGTATTGCCGCACCGGCTTCCAGCCGCCACTCGCCAGCGGCGACGCCGGCTTCCAGCAGCCTTTCCAGGCTGCCTAATGTCTGGGCTTGCGAACTTGCCGTGGCCTCAGCGATGCCAGGCAGGTGTTGGGCCTGACTCATGGCTTCCAGCAGGACGCGACAAGCGTCAGGCGCCTCGGCCACGTGTTCGCCGATGGCGGTGAGCACGGCGAGCAGGGTCCGTCGTGGCGACCGCCGTGCCTCTTCCGAACGTGCCTCGATGGCCGCCTCGACCCGCTCGGACAGCCCGCAGCTCCACCACTCGTACAGCGCTCGGTACAGCTCGGCCTTGGTGCTGAAATACAGGTAGGGCGTGCCCTTTGACACGCCGGCCTCCGCCGCCACGTCCTCCATCGTCGTGGCGTAGAAGCCCGTCCGGGCGAAGCACCGGAGCGCAGCCTCCAGGATTTGGCCGCGGCGCAACTCTTTGGCAGCGGCAGATGTCCGGGGCATAGGTGTACTGTTAGTATATATATCTGACTGGTCAGTCATTTTTTAAAGGAGAAGACCGATATGTCCTCGTTCGCCCCAAGCCCTGCCGCCAACGCCCGCGTTGGCCGCGACCTCCTGCCCGTCGGGCGCTCGGTTCGCGTCGTCGCCGGCTTACTGTTGCTCGTCGCCACAGTGCTCAGCAGCCTGCAATTCGGCGGCTCGCCGGGCGTCCTGGGCGGCATCGCCGTCGTCTTCACCGTGTGCGTTGTTGGCTACACCCTGGTGGTGTGGCGGTTCGGCGAACGGCTCTTTCCTGCCGCCGATCCCTGGCTGCTGGCCATCGCGCTGGTGGCGCCAGCCTTGGTGCTGTTCCTCTTTCCAGCACAACTCGCCATTGGCTTCGACGCGTTCCTCGGTATCTCCATGGTCGTCCAGGCCGCCATCAAGTACGGCGGCTGCGAGATCATGGGCATCCCCACGCTCTTCGTCCACCGACGCTACACGGTTTACTGCGCGATGAACGGCGGCGATGTCGTGGAGCACTGGCTGGCCAAGCAGCCGGCGGCGGTTCGCTGGGCGTCGACGATCCTGGCCTTTACCGGCGTCATCGTGCTGATGGGCGCCGCCGGCGCCATCGGTCCCAAGGGCCTGCTGGTCGGCTATCTGCTCTTTCTGGTTGTGGGGTTGGTCATCAGCCGGCTGATCCGGCTCACGGGCCGCTCCAGCGCATGGTCGGCAACCTGAGCAGCGCACGGGCCCGGGAAGTGGATGGGGCGTCTCGACGCCTAGCCCATGGTGTTCCGCGCGCGACACAAACGGCCGCCAAACGAATGTTCGCGGAGGTGCCATCGGTTATGGCCATGACCGTCAAATTCACCCGCGGTTTGGCTGGAGACCTGGCGTTGCTGCCGCCTCTCGTGCCGCCGACCCACCCGAGCTCACCGGTTGCGCTCATTACGGACGAACATGGCAGTGCCGACAGCCAGGAAGATCGCAAACAGGCCGGCGATGACAAACAGGTCCACCGCCGTCGGGTCCATGACCACCTTGGCATAGTCGGACATGCCGAGATAGAACAGGCCGCGCGTCAGGTCCACGGCGTAGCGCATGGGTGAGATGCGGGAAAGGATCTCCAGAGGGAGCGGCAGCTGCTTGACCGGGACGAACGCGCCCGACAGAAACAGCTGCGGCAGCATGATGAACGGCACGATCTGACTCACCGAGCGCTGATCCTTGAGGTTCGAGAGCGTCAGCACGCCGAACGCGCCGCCGAAGAGGCACACGATTGCGCCCACGATCAGTAAGCCCACCAGCTGCGCCAGCGACAGCTGCACCCCAACCAGCAAGGCGAACACGAGAATGGGCAGGCCCTGCCCCAAGGCCACGCCCGACTCGCCCAGGATCTTGCCGAAAATGATCGAGTAGCGCGAGATCGGCGCCACGAACATCTCCTGGCTGAAGTCCGATTCGCGGTCGGCTATCAACGAGATGATGCCCTGAGCCGTGGACTGGAACAGCGTCTCGGCGAAGATGCAGGTGAAGATGAACGGGCGAAAGTCGTAGCCCGCTGCCTGGCCCAGGTTGGCCTGCATCGTGCCGCCCAGCACACCGATGAAGAACACCGGGAAGATGAGGCCGGACACCAGCCGCTGCTTGTCGCCCAACAGCTTCATGACGTCCCGGTAGCCGATCATCAGGACGGCGTTCAGCTCCCTCATCGGGCGGCTTCCTCCTCGTCCTTCTGTTCTTGCGATTCGACGATGGCCAGGTAAAGCATCCTCGAGCGTGGGCGAGTGGACCTGGACAACCGTCAGCGGTGTGCAGATCGAGCGGAGAACGGCGTGCGCATTTCGTCCGGTGAGGTCGATCCGCACCAGATGAGACCCGCTGAACGGCAGCCCGAGGCGGCTCAGCTCGGCCCGAAGCGCGCCTCGATCGGCGGCATCGACCAGCAGGTAGTCTTCCACCAGCGAAGACCGCAGCTCGATGGGCGTGCCCCGCGCCACGATCTGGCCTTTGGCCATGACGCACACGCTGTTCGCGCTCTCGGCCTCTTCCAAATAGTGCGTTGTGAGCACCGTCGTGGTGCCGTAGTCGTTCCGGACTCTCACCAGGTACTGCCACAGGTTGCGCCGGGTGGCGGCGTCCAGCCCCAGCGTTGGTTCGTCGAGGAACAGCACCCGTGGCCGATGGATGAGGCTGCGCATGACTTCGAGCTTGCGCATCATGCCGCCGGAGTAGGTCTTGACGGGCTTGCCGATGTCGGCATCCAGGCCCAGGACCGAGGCCAGCTCCTCGACCTGCCGGCGATACGCCTTGGGCATGCCTCGATAGGTCAAGTGAAAAGGGTAGAGACCGTACAACGCGGCATGAAAGCGGATGTTCTGCTCGGCATTGAGATTGATGTCGAGGCTGGGGCGCTGAAAGATGATGCCGACCTGCGCGCGGATAGCGGCGCCCCGCGTGGCGAGGTCGTAGCCAGCGATGCAGACTTTGCCGGCCGTGGGCGCGAGGGTCGTCGTCAGGATGGAGATGGTGGTCGTTTTGCCGGCGCCGTTCGGTCCAAGGAGAGCAAACAGCTCGCCGGCCTCGACCGTGAAGGAAATGCCGTCCACGGCGTTGCGGGTGGCCTTTCGATAGCGCTTGACCAGGCCATCCACCTCGATCATGGGCGGCGTGGGATCACGCTGGCGCGCGCGTCGCAGACCTGCTGCAGCCGCCGCCTACGCGCTCGAGCCGGGCGCGATGTTCCCGAACGTGAGCCAGTAATAGACGAGGTAAGCGCCGACCAGCATCAGGATGCCGCCCGCCAGCCCGTTCAGCGAGCTGCCCGCCGGTCGCAGCCGCGACAGCAGCGAGCTGCGAAGGGTGGCCACGGCCACTGCCGCCAGGCAGATCACCACCCCCATGCCGAGCGCGTACAGGCCAAACTGGAGCACCGAGACGCTCACTGCCTGTCCAACTGATAGGCCAACCACCGTTAGAAACAGAGGCAAGGTGCAGCTGAGGGAGGTCAGTCCGTAGGCCAGACCATAGGCGGCATAGCCGGTGAGGCCTGGCCGCGCCAGCGCCGCCGACAGGCTGCCGGCCAGCCGCTCGCCCTCCGCTAAATGGACCGGCAGGCCGGCCAGGACGCGCGTGCCGACAACGACAAGGAGGACGCCGGTCAGGAGGCTGGCGAAAGGCAGCGCACGACCGAACGCCGCGCCGGCCACGCCCAGCAGCAAGCCGATTGCACCGAACAGCAGCACAAAGCTGGCGGTGACCGTCAGGCTGACTGCCACGATGCGTGACAGCTTCGGCCGATCGCCGGCTGACTCGCGCAGATAGAGACCCATGAACCCGGGCAGCATGGCAAAGCCGCACGGGTTCACCGCGGCCAGCAGGCCGGCGCCAAAGGCATATGCCGGACCCAGACTGTCCGTCAGCGGCGTCAGGATGGCAGAGGAGCCGTTGGACGCTGAGGCCAGCCACAGCGCCGGTCCGCCAGTCGAACCGCCGAGCAAAGAGCCGAACACAGCCACCCCCAGCAGGCCAACCGCGGCATAGGCGGCCAGCCAGGCTCGGCCGGTGGAAGACACAGATCCCGAACGCGCCGCTGGACTCAGGCCGCCCTGGCTGCAGTGGGCTGGGCGATACCCAGCCGCGTCAGACCACGAAACAGGTCCTCGTGTGCGCCGATTACGCTGCCACCGTTGGCAATCTGAGGTAACGGGAGGTCAGTCCAGCGCGCATTCGGGCCGTACAGGAAGAAGGCATCCCACGTTGGCCCGCGCTGGTGCGTGACGTGCCGCGAATACCAGGTGCCGATCACCTTCTGTTGGTCCCAGTAGTTCGTCACGCGCGGGTCAGACAGCAGCTTGGTATCCAGGAAGTGGCGCGAGTCCCCGGGCAGCATGTTGAACCACACCACGTACACCTTGAGCTGCGCGGATGGGTAGGCCGCCAGGACATCACTGCGCACCCAACGGGCGCCCTCATTGCAGATCGGTCAGGTCGGTGACAACAGCAGGACCAGCCGAGGCTCGCCAGTGCCGGCGTTGAACGCGCCTTGAAATTGGCTCACGTCGGTGATGTCGGTGACAGGAGCGGCGCGTGTGGATGACAAAGTCTCGCTGGCTCGCGTGCTCAACTCGGGGCCGTACTGCGAGAGCGAGTGCAGCGCATTGGGGTGGATCACCAACACCGCGCCCACCAGGACAACGGCGATGCCGATCGTCAGGCCTGCCTCACGCAAAACGCGCGGCACTGGACGCTGCTAGTCGCCCGCCAGCGTTTGCGGGCTGTCGATCGCCTGGCAGCAGGCCACGTGCTCCGCGTTGTCATGCAACAGCCCGCCCGCCAGCCCGACCAGCTGCGACACACGCTCGTCGGCGATGCGGTAGTACACTGTCCGGAAATCTCGCCGGTCGGTTACGAAGCCGCACCACCGCAGGCAAGCGAGGTGGTTGGACAGCTGTGGCTGCGGCAACTCGAGTCGCTGCACCATGTCTCCGACCGAGAGCTCGCCCTCGTCCTCCAGCAGCGCCAGGACGGCCAAGCGTGTCGGGGCGCCAAGGGCGCGGAAGTACTTCGCCACGAGCTCGGCCTCCATGGGTGCCGCGGGAAGCCGGAAGGGCGGCTTCGCCGGCACAGATCTCATATCTGGCGCATATGATATCAGGTAGTTCTGATGAACAACCAGCCACCTCCGACGATTCGTGCAGCTCGTCCAGGGCATGGCCGGCAATGCCCACCGCCAGGAAGAACGCTCCAAGTGTGGCAGCCAGGCGAGCCAGGTCAGCCATTGGCGCCAGGAACGCACCAAGCACCACATAGGACAGGTGCCAGGCTGTGTAGGCGGATGGAGCAGCGTCCACCAATCGCGCAGGCCACCCTGCCGGGCGGCGTAAAAACGCCGGGCGCGAGACGGTTTCAGCCACTCGCTTTTTGTCCCCACATCACCAGGCCGAGGAATGCCTGCCCGGCCAGTTCCTGGCCAATGGGGCTTAGCGAACAGCAGGCATGCCACCAGCCACTTGAACAGCTCCGCTTCCTTTTGTGGGCTCAGCTTGATGCCGAGCTCATCCGCGCCAACCATCGATTTCTTCTTGGTGTTCGTTCTGCCGGACGTATCCATACCCAAGGCATCATCAAGACGCATACCAGTCTCGCCCGGCAGTCTACGGCTGCTGTCGGGGCACACTGAAGTGGAGAATTGTCCTGCCCTCGGGGCGAGACTGCCGGGACCGCCACCCGGAGCTCGTGGCCATCGCCAAGCCGCAATGGTTCGCTCCTGTCTTTAGGCGAGCCCTGCTCGGACTACTCTTGTTTCTGTCACAAGTTTATAACGTAAGCCTATGGTATATTCGATGACGTAAATCCACGTCGGAGGAGCAGCGTGCTCGCACCAGTTGTCAGTCCCAACGCCGAACCGGCGGCGCTATCTCATTCAGGCGTCCATGTGCCCGGCCGCATCGAGCTGTGGGATCTCACCAAGACGTACGGCCGCGGGCCGTCAACCGTCACCGCGGTCGATCACGTGACGCTGACCATCGAACCTGGCCAGGTGTTCGGCTTTCTCGGCCCCAACGGCGCTGGCAAGACCACCGTCATCAAGATGATCTGCGGGCTGGTCACACCCACCTCGGGTGAGGTGCGCGTCGGCGGGTTTGACGTTGGCCGCCAGCGCAGTCATGCGGTCCGCCAGATAGGCGCCGTGCTGGAGGGCTCGCGCAACGTGTACTGGTCCATGTCGGCCTGGGACAACCTGTTCTACTTCGGCCGCCTGAAAGGCTTGAGCGGCAAGGAGATCCGCCCCCGCGCCGAGCACCTGCTGGCGGAGCTGGGCTTGTGGGAGCGGCGCCGGCAGTCCGTGGGCGGCTTCTCGCGCGGCATGCAGCAGAAGGTGGCCATCGCCGCTGCCCTCATCACCAGCCCGCCGGTGTTGCTGCTGGACGAGCCGACCATTGGCCTGGACGTCGAGGCGGCCCGCACCGTCCGGGAATGGATCACCAAGCTCGCTCGCGACGGGACCACGGTGATCCTGACGACCCACGAGCTGGAGCACGCGCAGGAGCTTTCGGACCGGGTGGCCGTCATCCGGCAGGGCCGGATCGTGGCCGACCTGCCCACGCATGAGCTCCTCAACCGCTACGCCGAGGACCGCTACGAGATCCGCCTGGACGGCAGCACCCAGCTGACTGCCGATGCGCTGCCCAACTGTAGCCGCGTGGTCGCCGATGACGGCACCACGCGCGTGCTCCTGCCCACCACGGACGATGATGAGCTGCACCAGGTCCTCGGTCAGGTCCGGCGCGCCGGGGCGCGGCTGCTGTCGGTCGAGCAGGTGCGTCCTGACCTGGAAGAGGTCTTCATGCGCCTGGTGAAAGAGGGCTGAGTAT
>JBOGTU010000103.1:0-1834 GCA_050695655.1 Chloroflexota bacterium
TGACAACACCGCCTACGCCGCCACCGCGCGACCACTGCTGGCCTACCTGCGAGCGGCGGGCGTGGACCTCCGCACACGGGACATCGGCTGGAGCCAGCAGTCCGCGCTCCTTCGGCCGAGCGATGAGGACGTGCTGGGCGCCACCGGCTGGAAGGCCGCCCCGGCTGGCGGCATCTACGTGTGGAACACGCTGCCCCGGTACATCGAGCCGGCGCCCAACGCGGTGAACGTTGCGCGGGTGATGTTGGACGAGGCGCCGCCACATCCGGAGGACGTGGAGCGATGGGCGGCGATGGACCTGCTGTGGGTCCCCAGCCAACGGGATGAAGAGCGCCTCTCGAAGGTGCTGCCCGCGGAGAAGCTGCGCCTGCTGCCGGAGCTGATCGACCTGGCCAGCTTCCAGGGCAACACGGCTCCGGTTGCCGTGGATGCCGGCCAGCGGTTCACCTTCCTCTCCATCGTCGAGTGGACGGCGGCGCAAGGCGCGGACGCCGTGGTGCAGGCATTCCTGGACGAGTTCCGGGCCGCGGACGGCGTGAGCCTGCTGCTCCTGCTGGACGCAGCCGACGCATCACTCGCCCAGGCCGCCACGAATGACGTCCGCACCATGATCGCGCGCTCGCGGCACCCTCAAGACCCGCCGCCGGTAACCATCCACTTTGAAGTAGCCGACATGCAGCTGCCGTCGTTTTTCGCTTCGGCGGCGGCCTACCTGCAGGTGCCTCGGGAGACCCGCTGGAACCGCCGCGTGCTGGAAGCGGCCGCGAGCCACCTCCCGCTGATCGCGACGGACAGCCTGGCGAACCAGACGTTCCTGAGCCGTGAGAACAGCTATGTCGTCGCGCGCACCGCGGCCCAACCCATGCCGGCACCCAACCAGAGCAACTGGCGGCGCGGCGAGCGCTGGCTGGAGCCTTCGAAAGCTGACCTGCAAGCGCAGCTGCGGCATGTGGTGCAGGATCGCGATAAAGCGCGCCGTCGAGCAAACGCGGCTTACGCGGCCATCGCACAATTCGACACTGGAAAAGTGGGGCCCCTGCTGCTGCGGCTCCTCGCCGAGGCCGGCTCGATGGTCCCGCGAGCGAACGCCGCGACGCCCGCCTCCACCGGCCAGGGCCGCCCAGCTCGTGGGGCCGCGCTCAACACCCGAGCCCCTTCGTCCGAAGATGAGTTGATGGGCAGCGAAGTCAGGCGGGCCGCCGCGGCCGCGCGCGCGGGGTAAGGCGAGCATGCCACCGCTGCTGAGCATCGTGATCCCGGCCTACAACCGGCCAGAGATGCTGGACCAGTGTCTGCGGAGCGTGCAGACCATTTCGCCCGAGATCGACTACGAGGTGGTCGTCGTGGACGATGCCTCGCCGGTCAGCCTTGAGCCGGTGCTGGAAGAGCACACCAGGCAGAATCCGCGCCTTCGCTGGCTGCGCAACCCCACAAGCCTGGGCATTCCACGCAACTTCAACCGCTGCCTGGCTGAAGCCCAGGGCGATTACGTGTGCATGATGGGCGACGACGACCTGTTTCTGCCGGGCAACTTCGAGAAGAAGCTGGCGCTGCTGCGGGCACGCCCCGGCCTGGCCTTCGTGTTCTCGCGCTGGTACATGCTGAACGAGCCAGGGGCGGAGCTGGTGAACCGCGCCTGGCCCGGCCACGCCAGCACGGCGTACGTTGGCGGGCGCGACGACTTTCGCGACCTGTTCATCATGACCAACTACATCAACCTCATCAGCGCGGTGTTCCCGCGCGCCCTGTACCAGGAACTCGGCGGCTTCGATGAGCGCATCCGCACCCTGTGCGACTGGGACATGTTCCTCCGCTTCTGCCGCGGCCGGCCAAC
>JBOGTU010000104.1:0-39607 GCA_050695655.1 Chloroflexota bacterium
TGTGTGATCTTGCGGCGCTGGTGGGGAGCCTCCCAGTTCATGGGCGTGCTCGCGCTCGTGGGGCTGAGCGTGGAGGCTGCGATCTTCGAAACACTGATGATTTCCATAGGGACCGCGTCGCCCTTGCTATCTGCCTGGTGAGGCCTGACTCGCAATTCCAGCGAACGCACCAGACACAACTCAACACAGGAACGCGCTGCCCGTACGGCGACTTGGGACCGAAAACCTCAAACAGCACGGAGATAACCAATCAAACGAACGGGCAAGCTCGATAGCTATAGTACTCACTTTACGCTCGGAATGAACGCCTTCGCCATGTATTTGAATGCAGGAACGGGAATGATCAGCATGACTACGACTTCGACATTGAGGACGGCTCGTACCCGTCCATACCGTGGCGGTGCGGCACGAGAAGGGAGAGTGTCAGAGTGGTGCACTCGACCAGGGTGACGGTCGGCGTGTAAGCTTCTTGGGTCGCCCAGGCTGCCGTTCGCGATATGACTCGCGAAGCCTGTCCATGGGAGCCAACCGGCGGTCGACTTCCCGAATCTGCTGCTCGGCCAGATGGACGTAATGCATCACCATTGAGAGGGTAGTGTGTCCAAGGTAGCGTTGGAGTTCAGCGATCCGGTCACCGTGCTGAACGACGAAGAGGGTGGCGTAGGTGTGGCGCAGCAAGTGCGGATGTACGCGACTGACGCCAGAGCGCTTTCGGATCTGGCGGAAGATGTCTCTCATCGTGGATGGGGTCAGGGATTGCCCACCTTCGGTCAGGAAGAACTCGTCATGAGCAGTCTCAGGGCGGGCTGCCAGGTAGTTCTGGAGATCATCGGCGGTCGAGTAGCCGAACGGTATGGACCGATACTTGCTGCCCTTGCCGAGGACTCGAATCGCACCGGTCTCCAGCTGCTGAGGCGTCAGGGTCAGCTTGAGCGCCTCTTCATGGCGGATGCCCGTGTCGAGCATCAGGGCAACCAGCGCCCGGTTGCGCTTACCGGCGTGGGTCTTCAGATCGAACGACCGTTCAATGGCGCTGATCTCGGCCGTGGTAAGGATCTCGACCTGCTCGATGCTGTCTTGGCGCGGTCGCGGGACCTCGAGACGGCGGAGTCGGTGGTGATCGTCGGCATCAAACCAGTGGAAGAAGGCGCGGAGTGCCCGCGATCGATTCTGAATGGTTAGCACTTTGCGGCCACGCGTTCGCTGATCGTCGAGGTAGGCCTGGGCATCATCGAGCGTCACATCGCGAACGAAACCGGTGTGGCCGCGCCCAGTGAGAAACTGTGAGAATAGGCGGAGCGTGGTGGAATACCACAGACGGGTTTTCACGCTCTTATTCTGGCGAGCGTTGTGATGATCGAAGGCCGCGCTTGCCGACAGCAGGGTAGCCGTCGATGCTGGTATTGGAGGCATGGGCCCATTTACCGTCCTTTCAAACGAACTGTCGAGATCAGGTCAAGGGCTGTCAGGCGGTGTCGCGAAAATCATGAAGGCAGTTAGGGTTTTGCCGCTCAGGTCAGGTCATCTCACGCTCACAAGGTCCCAAATTCACCGCTCGATTTCTTCTAAGCAGTGGGCCGCGTGTTCGAGTCACGCCGGGGGCACCCAGGCTTAATCAGGGCGCGTTCACTCCCGAAAACTCCGACCGCTTGCCCCGCACGAGTCGCGCAAGTAGTGAGGACCCTCGCTTGACAGGCTCGCGCTCCTCTCAGCAGCTGTGCTTGCCGGCAGGTCGCGCCCTGGGCCCGGAGCGCGCGTTCCAGCGTGGTGAGGCCGATCCTCCCCTGCGCCAGCGTCGCCCCTGATTCTGGTCCCGCACATCCTTTGGTGGCCGAAGGTCGACGAGTGTACAGTAGGCACATGCTCACTCAAGAAGAAAACGATCTGCTCACCCACGTCGGACCGGGTACGCCCATGGGCGAGGTCTTCCGGCGCTTCTGGTTGCCAGCCGCCACGCTGGACGAGCTCCCAGCGCCGGACTGCGACCCGATCCGCACACGCATCCTCGGCGAGGATCTGGTTGGCTTCCGCGACTCGAACGGCAACGCGAGCTTCGTCGCGCCGTTCTGCCCTCACCGCCGTGCGCCGCTCTTCTTTGGCCGCAACGAGGAATGCGGCCTGCGCTGCGTGTATCACGGTTGGAAATTCGACGTGAATGGCAACTGTATAGACATGCCCAGCGAGCCAGCGGAGAGCAACTTCAAGGACAAGGTGCATCTCAAGGCTTACCCGGCGCGGCAGTATGGACCGCTGTTCTGGATCTACATGGGCCCGCCGGACAAGATGCCCGAGCTGCCGCGGCTTGAGGTCATGGAGCAGCCCAACGCCATGACCTCAAAGTGGCTGCAGGAAGCCAACTACATGCAAGCCCTGGAGGGCAATATCGACACCGCGCACGTGAGCTACCTGCATCGAGTGCTCGATTTCGAGAAAGACGGCACTGGCATCCGCAACGCCGTGCGCGAGGTGGCCGACAACGACGCCCACCCCAGGCTGGAGGTCATGGAAACCGACTACGGCTTCGCCTATGGAGGCCGCAGGCGGGTGGCCAACGGCGACTATTACTGGCGCGTGACGCAGTGGCTGCTGCCCACGCACAGCATGATTCCGTCACCCAATTGGATGCCCGCGGGAAGCATCTGGGTGCCAATCGACGACTACCATTCCTTCCGGCATCTCACCTTCTCCGGGCGGCGCCCGGGCCGGCCCATGCTGCCCACCCACAAGGAGCAGTTCACGCTGCGCGATGGCGCCATCATCGATGCGCTGGTTGGTGACCGCAACAGATCGAACCTGTATCAGATGAAGCGAGAGGATCAGCGCACTGTCAACTACACCGGCATTCAGGTGATCGCCACCCAGGATCAGGCCATGGTTGAGGGCATGGGCTACATCTGCGATCGCACTCAGGAGCACCTGGGCACCAGCGATGGAGCCGTCATTGCCGCTCGCCGCCGCCTGCTCAAGACCGCGCGTGACCTGCAGCACGGAATCGAGCCCTACGCGGCCACGCATCCCGAGGTCTATCACGTCCGCCCGCTGGACATTGTGTCCCATGAATCTGAGATCGGCCCGCTGCTGGCCGAGTACGATGCGTGGGTAAACGGCCGCGTGCCGGCGGAGGCGCGTCCCTAAAAGACTGAGTCGGCGGCTTTGCCGCGCATCAACCCGTGATCGCGCGGCACCCGCGGCCGGCTAGCCGCCGCTACCGCTACCGCCAGCGGCTCGGTCAGCGATGGGGCTGGGGCGCGGCTGCCAGCCCCTGCCCGGAGGTTCACGTCTGTTCGGTACCAAGGCAGCCGGCGGTGCCGAAAGGGAAAGCGTAGACGCCGGCCGCTCAGCGCTGGCCCGGCTGTATGGGCTCGTGGCAGTATAAGATCGAGCCGGAGGACGCGACGCGAGCTGAACATGAAGGCAGTAGTCATGGCCGGCGGCGAGGGGTCTCGGCTGCGCCCCCTCACGATTGGGCGCCCCAAGCCGATGGTGCCCATTGCCGGCAAGCCGGTGATGGAATACATCATCGAATTGCTGAAGCGCCACGGCATCACGGACATTGTGGTCACACTGCAGTATCTGCCCGGCGTGATTCAGGACTACTTCGGCGACGGCGGCGCCTTCGGCGTGACGCTCACCTATGTGGTGGAAGATCGCCCGCTGGGTACCGCGGGCAGTGTGAAGAACGCCGCGGAGTACCTCACAGAGACGTTCCTGGTGATCAGCGGCGACGCTGTGACAGATGTCGACATCAGCGAAGTCATCGCCTTTCATCGCGCGCGGCATGCGATGGCCACCCTCACGTTGTACCGGGTGCCCAATCCGCTGGAATACGGGGTCGTCATCACCGCCGAGGACGGGCGCGTCAAGCAGTTTCTGGAGAAGCCCAGCTGGGGCGAAGTCATCAGTGACACGGTAAACACCGGCCTGTATGTTCTCGACCCCGCGGTTTTGGATCTCGCTCCCGCGGGAGAACAGTTCGACTTCAGCCAGCAGCTCTTTCCTCACCTGCTCGCCCGAGGCGACCCCATGTACGGTTTTGTGGCGGGCGGCTACTGGTGCGATGTGGGCAACATCGCCGAGTACCTGCGCGCCTCGCATGACATCCTCACGCGCAAGGTGCAGGTGGAGATCGCCGGCGTGGAGCAGCGCGAGGGGCTGTGGGCGGCGGCTGGCGCCAACTGCTCGCCCGAAGCCGAAATTGTGGGCCCGGTGCTCCTGGGGCGCGATGCGCTCGTGCGTGCGGGCGCGGTGATACACGGTCCATCGGTGGTGGGCGATTACTCCATCATCGATTCGCACGCGCTGGTGGAGCGGTCCATCATCTGGAGCAACTCCTACGTGGGCAACCAGGCTCACCTGGCCGGCGCCATGGTTGGCAGGCAGTGTGACATCCGAACCGGGGCTGTGCTGCTGGAGGGGTCCGTGGTGGGCGATGGCACCGTTATTGGCGATGGCGCCATCGTTCAGAGCGATGTGAAGGTGTGGCCCAATAAGGAGCTCGATGCTGGCGTCATCCTGAATGAGAGCCTCATCTGGGGCGGCAGCGCGCATCGCTCCCTGTTCGGCGCGTACGGTGTTTCGGGCCTGGTGAATGTGGACATCACGCCCGAGTTCGCGGCCCAGCTGGGCGCGGCCTACGGTGCCGTGCTGGAGAAGCAGTCCATCGTCACCGTGAACCGGGACCCGCACCGCAGCCCGCGCATGATTAAGCGGGCCATGATATCGGGCCTGCCGTCGGCCGGGGCCAACGTGTGCGATGTGCAGACACTGCCCATACCCGTGGCGCGCTATGCGACCCGCCACTCCAACGCTTCGGGTGGGGTGCATGTGAGAATCTCGCCCTTCGACGATCGCTTAGTCGACATAAAGTTCTTTGATGCCCAGGGTCTCGACCTCGACAAGCCGGCCGAGCGAAAAATCGAGAACACCTTCTTCCGGCAGGACTTCCGGCGCGTGTATCTGGACGAGCTGGGCGCCATTGAGGTGGACACACAGGCGGGCGAGGCCTACGTTCGCGCGTTTCTGGCCACCATCGACGCTCAAGCCATCCAGCGGGCAAACTTTCGGGTGGTGATCGATTACTCGCACGGCAGCTCGGCGCTTGTCTTTCCATCGATCCTCGCCAAGCTCGGCTGCGAAGTGGTGGCCATCAACTCCAGTGTGGATGAGCTGCGCATGTTCCGCACTGCCGAGCAGTTTGACGAGGAATTGCGGCAGCTGGCATCCATAACCGCGGCACTGCACTTTGACCTGGGCGTGCGGATCGATATCGGCGGTGAGAAGATCTTTGTGACGGATAGCCTCGGCCGTCAGCTGCCGCGCATGAGCGCTTTCGGCGCCATGGCCGCGCTTCATCTGCAGCAGCACCCGGGCGAGAGCCTGGCTGCTCCGGTCACAGCGCCGCTCCTGTTCGACCGGCTGGCGGAGGCGCACGGCAGCCGCCTGGTGCGCACGCCCGTATCCGTGCGCGCGCTCACGGCCGCTGCGCTGGCTCATGGCGTAGGCCTGGCGGGTGATGGAGATGGCGGCTTCATTTTCCCCGCCTTTTTGCCGGCGTTCGACGCCATGATGGCCATAGCGCGGCTCATGGAACTGCTGGCCAAACAGGGCGACCGGCTTGTGGATATCGTCGATTCACTACCGCGTTACTGGGTGAACGCGGTCGATGCGCCTTGCTCCTGGGAGCTGAAGGGCCGCGTCATGCGCCTCTTGAACGAGCAATACCGAGAGGATGGCGACGAGCAAGTCGATGGCATCAAGGTCAACCGTGACGATTGGTGGGTGCTCGTCCTGCCGGATGCGGATCGCCCCGTGTTTCACGTTCTGGCCGAGGGCCGCGACCAGGCCCACGCGAACCAGTTGACGGCCGAGTGGGGCAACGTGGTTCGCGAGCTGGCCAGCTGACGGCGATGATGAGCGCCCGCGACATGCCGTCCCCGCCGGTGTCGCTTTTCCTGCTTCCCGATGCCCACGAGGATGCGGCTGGGGCGGGCTCGTGACAGCGGACTTTGACTCGCCCTACCGGCACGGGTTCGTTCGCGTGGCCGTGTGTCTGCCGGAGGTGCGGGTGGCGGCGCCGTCATTTAACGTGGAGCACACCCTGGCCCTGGCGCGGCAGGCATCGGAGCGCAACGCGGCGGTGGCACTGTTCCCCGAGCTCGGGCTGAGCGCGTACTCCAACGAGGACCTCTTCCACCAGGATGCGCTGCTGGATCGCTCGCTGGAGGCGCTGGAGGCGGTAGTGCTGGCATCACGCGAGCTGCGGCCGCTGCTGCTGGTTGGGCTGCCGCTGCGGGTGGAGCAGCGGCTGTTCAACGTGGCGGCGGCGGTGCATCAAGGCAAGTTGCTGGGGCTGGTGCCCAAGACCTACCTGCCCAACTACCGCGAGTTCTATGAGCGCCGCCAGTTCACGCCCGCGGCCGGCTTGACCGTGGATACGGTGGCCGTGTTCGGCCAGCACGTGCCGATTGGCAACGATCTCATCTTTCAGGCCGCGCACGTGCCGGACTTTGCCGTGCACGCGGAGATCTGCGAGGACGTGTGGACGCCGCTTCCGCCCAGTGTGCACGGGGCACTGGCTGGCGCCACCGTGTTGTGCAACCTTTCCGCCAGCAACATCACCGTGGGCAAGGCCGATTACCGCCGGCTGCTGTGCTCCGCGCACTCGGCACGCTGCCTGGCTGCCTACGCCTATGCCGCCGCCGGGCCGGGCGAATCCACTACCGACCTGGCGTGGGATGGCCACGCGTTGGTGTGCGAGAACGGTAGTGTGCTTGCGGAGTCGCAACGTTTCGCCGGCCGCGAGCAGCTGCTGCTGGCCGATGTCGATCTGGACCGCCTGCGCCAGGAGCGCACGCGAATGACCACGTTCAACGACTGCGTGATCCAGTACGCGGATAGGCTGCGCTTGCTGCGGCACATCCCGTTCGATTTCAAGCCGCCCGAGGGGCCGCTTCCGCTGGAGCGCGTGGTCGAGCGTTTTCCCTACGTGCCCAGCCGCGCCGCGGAGCGGGATGCGCACTGCTACGAGGTGTACAACATCCAGGTGTCGGCGCTCATGAAGCGCCTCACCGCGGCGGGTGCCGGCAAGATCGTCCTGGGCGTGTCGGGTGGCTTGGACTCGGCCCAGGCACTCGTGGTGGCCACCGAGGCCATGGAGCGGCTGGAACGGCCTCGGAGCAACGTGCTGGCCTACTCCATGCCAGGCTTTGCCACCAGCGAGCGCACACGGGCCAATGCCCTTGAGCTGATGGCCGCGCTGGGCGTCACCGCACGCGAGATCGACATTCGCCCCTCCTGCATGCAGATGCTGCGCGATCTGCATCATCCCTACGCGGACGGCCAGCCGCTCTACGACGTGACGTTCGAGAACGTGCAGGCGGGCGAGCGCTATTCGCACCTCTTTCGCCTCGCCAATCACCACGGCGGCCTCGTGCTGGGCACCGGCGATCTGTCCGAGCTGGCGCTGGGCTGGTGCACGTACGGCGTGGGCGACCAGATGTCGCACTACAACGTCAACGCCTCGGTTCCCAAAACACTCATCCAGTACCTCCTGCGCTGGATCGTCGCCAGCGGCCGGTTCAGCGAGCGAGCATCACGCGTGCTGCAATCCATTGTCGAGACAGAGATTTCTCCAGAGCTGATCCCCGGCGGCGAGGCCGATGCCACGCCCGCGCAGCGTACCGAGGAGATTGTGGGTCCGTACGAGCTGCAGGATTTCAACCTCTACTACCTCAGCCGCTACGGGTACCGGCCGAGCAAGGTGGCGTACCTCAGCCTGCAGGCCTGGCACACGGCCGAGGGCGGCTGGTGGCCGGACAACTATCCGGCAGACCAGCGGCGCCAGTACGACCTGCCTCACATCGTCCACTGGTTGGAGGTGTTTCTGGTCCGCTTCTTCCAAACGGCGCAGTTCAAGCGTTCCACCCTGCCCAACGGGCCCAAAGTGGGCTCGGGTGGCTCGCTGTCACCACGGGGCGACTGGCGGGCACCAAGCGACGCAGAGGCGACTGTGTGGCTGGAAGAGCTGAGACAGGCCGTGGGCCAGATGGCCGACACCGCGGCGCAACCTGCGCCCGCTACTGCATGACGAAGTCGGTGAACTCCACCCACACCACCGGCGGTGGCGCGGCCAGCCGGGCGTTGAAATCCTTAATCAGCTCTTGACGGAGCGCTTCCTTGCCGGCGGGCGATTGCAGCCGGTCCGGTGACTGCTGCGCCACATCAGTGATGATGATGTCATTGAAGGCATTGACGGCTGCTTGATGGTCGGCCGTGAAGGTGGCCTGCAGCTTGGTGAGGGCGGCGCCGTTGGCTTTGGTGAACTGCGCCTTAGTGTCCGCGAATTCCACCGCGAGGGAGAGCTTGGCGTACTGATAGCCACCCTGGCCGCTGAGGTTCACCACGCGATCCGTGATGGCGATAGTGGGCAGGTTCAGCGTGTTGGGAAAGGCCAGCGTGGCGGGCGCGGCCGGCGCGGCACTGCTGCCGCACCCGGCGAGCAAGAGTACGATCCCTCCCAGCACCGCGAGGGCGCGCGAGTGAGCCAGTTTGAGCACGATGTTTCTTATACCATGAGCATCGGCCGCTCCCGCCGAACCCCGTACTTTCAGTTTGCCGTAGTGCGCCGAAGTATGCTCTTCGCACCGTGCTGCTGTCTGCCGTGCTGCCTGGCGCGCCCGCCATTGAGTTTTCGAGCGTGAGCTACGACTCACGCGCCGTGCAGCCGGGCGCCGTGTTCGTCGCCATTCCACGGGTACCGTTGGATAAGCCGGCGGGCAACCACCGTGACGGGCACGACTACGTGGCAGGGGCGTTAGCCGCTGGGGCCGTGGCCGCCGTGGTGGAACACCCTGTGGACGCTGCTATCCCGCAAATGCGGGTGCCCAGCAGCCGTCTTGCGCTGGCGGAGCTCGCCGCCGCTGTGTGCGGCCACCCGGCCGAGGCGCTGCGCCTTATCGGCGTGACCGGCACCGATGGGAAGACGACGACGGTGCGCCTGGTGAGCCAGTTGCTCGAGGCGAGCGGGCGCCGCACGGGTTTCGCCACCACCACCGACTTCAAGGTTGCTGGCCGGCAGTGGGAAAACCTGAGCCGCGAAACCACCATTGAGGCGCCCGACCTGCAGCAACTGCTGCGCGACATGGTGGCCGGCGGCTGCGGCTGGGCGGTGCTGGAGGCCACGTCGCAGGGCCTCGAGCAGGAGCGGCTGCACGGCTGCCGGTTTCACGTCGCCGCCTTCACGAACGTGACCAGCGACCATCTGGACTGGCACAAGACCATGGAAAACTACCGAGCCGCTAAGCGGCGGCTGTTCGCGAACCTTCGGCCTGATGGCGTGGCCGTGCTCAACGCGGACGATCCCACGAGCGCCTTCTTTGCCGAAGTGGTGCCCGGACGCGTCATGACGTTTGGGCTGGCAGGCCAGGGGAATGTTCTTGCGGAGAACGTGCGCTACGAAGAGAATGGCATCGCGTTCGATCTGCATTTCGACGGATCTGCGCGGGCAGTGGTACTGCCACTGCTGGGGCGATTCAACGTGCAGAACGCGCTGGCCGCCGCTGGTGTGGGGCTGGCGGAAGGGCTGAGCTTAGACGAAGTGGCCACGGGCCTGGCGCAAGCGCGGGCCGCACCCGGCCGCATGGAGAGCATTGAGGCTGGGCAGAGCTTTCGTGTGCTGGTGGACTACGCCCACACCGCCCATGCCTTTGCCTGCGTGCTGACCGAAGGGCGGGCCATGGCCGATTCGCTGGGCAGCCGGCTGCTGGTGGTCTTCGGCTGTTCCGGCGAGCGCGACCGCGCCAAGCGGCCAGCCATGGGCGCCACCGCGGCACGGCTGGCGAACTTTTTCGTGCTCACCGATGAAGATCCGCATTCCGAAGATCCGCGCGACATTGTGCGTGAAATCGAGGCGGGGGCAGGTGGCGGCAACTACGCGGTGGAGATGGACCGCCGCGCGGCCCTGGCGCGGGCCTTTCGTGAAGCGCAGCCGCGGGACGTGGTGCTGGTGACCGGCAAGGGCCACGAACGATCGATGATAGTGGCGGGCGACCGACGTAATCCCTGGGATGAGCGTGGCATCGTCCGCCAGGAGCTGGAACGGCTGTGAGTGAAATGGAGACACGGGTGGACTGGAGCGCACCAGTGCTCGATATGGCGCGGCAGCGGCTGGCCAAGCGCTATGGGCAGCAGAAGCGTGCCTTGCTGCTGGCGAACTCGTTCCTCGCCCTGGCTTACGTGGTGGCCTGGCAGCTGGCGCTCTCTTACGGCCACTTCGGCATCAACAGTGCCGGTGGGGTCATCGTGCTGTTCCTGCTGCTCGTGGTGATCTTCGAAGGCCTGTCCCTGCCTATGGCTTTCCTGGGGTTCCAGCTTTCGCGCGGCTACGGCCTTTCAGTCCAGTCAATGGGCAGCTGGCTGCTGGATCAAGTGAAGGCGTTGGGGCTGGCCCTCCTGTTTGGTGGCGGGTTGGTGGAGCTGGCCTACCTTTTCATGCGGCTCGAGCCCGATCTGTGGTGGCTGCTGCTGGCCGCGGTAGTGTTCCTGTTCAGCGTGGCGCTGGCCAACCTCGCACCAGTGCTCATTGCACCCCTCTTTTACACGTTCACGCCGCTGGACGACCCCGACCTCAAGCAGCAGCTGCTGGCACTCGCCGGCCGGGCCGGGACGCGCGTGCGGGGCGTGTTCACCATGCAGCTGAGCGACAAGACGACCGAGGCGAACGCGGCCGTCATGGGCTGGGGCAACACGCGCCGCATCGTGATTGGCGATACGCTCGTACGCAACTTCCCGCCCGATGAGACGGAGGCCGTGCTCGCGCACGAGCTGGGCCACCACGTGCACCACGACATCTGGAAATCGCTGCTGCTGGAGACCGCGATCACGGTGGTCACCTTCTGGATCGTGGCTCGACTGTATGGGGTAGCCGCCGCCGCGGGCTGGGTGCCGCTCTTGCCGGATGCCGCTGGCATGCCGCTGCTGGCACTGCTGCTCGGCGCCGGGAGTACCTTCTTCGCACCGCTGACCAGGGGCTTCAGCCGGCACATCGAGCACCGGGCGGACGTGTATGCACTACGCCTGGCCAGCAATCCCGCCGCGTTCACCGGCAGCATGATTCGGCTGGCGAACCAGAACCTGGCGGACGTGGATCCGCCTCGCTGGGTGGAGCTGCTGCTATACGATCACCCCGCCATCGGCCGCCGCATCCGCCTCTTCCAACCTGCCTGAGGGCGCGCGGGTGGCGATCGACGCCCGGGAGAGTTTGCTGATTCGACGAGAGGCCCGGCCCCCGCCTTCGCCTCCCCGAGCAGCGGGGTTCCTCTCCCGGCTGGGAGAGCCTTGCATGTCGCGCTACGACACCATCGTTCCATGAAGATAGGACGGGCAGCCCTGGCGCGTAAACAGAGCTTCCGAAGACCATTTTCAGGGCAAGGTGAGGGGGTTCCAACGGCCAGCAGTGAGTGGCGAACGCGGACGGTTTGCTGATGCGAGAGGGCGTCCGGCCGTCACCTTCGCCTCTCCAGGCTGGGAGAGCAACAGCGGAGTATTGGGCCTACACGGCGCCGAGGTTGCCGGTGATGATACCACCCAGGAACTGCAGCAGGATGATGGCGATCCACGGGGTGATGTCGAACATCCCCAGCGATGGCACCACGCGGCGCAGCGGCGCCAGGATCGGCTCGGTGACTTGCGTGAGGATGACGTTGATCGGATTATCGGGCCCGATAGGGAACCAGGAGATGATGGCCTTCAGGAATACAGCCAGCGCCAGCACGTCCACCAGCAGAGAGATGAATTCCCGAAGATACATCCCGCGCTTCTCCTAACGGTTTGCCGCGACTGGCGGCGGTGCCGCGTCAGCACCGGCCGGCCGCTCTCCAAAGATAGCGCGGCCTACCCGCACCAGGGTTGCTCCCTCCTGGATGGCCACCTCAAAGTCGTGTGTCATGCCCATCGAGAGCTCATTCCAGGTGGCGCCCGGCACGTCCTGGCGCAGGCCGTCGCGCAGCTCGCGGAGCCGGCGGAACACACAGCGCGCGTTTTCCGGATCGTCCACCGGCGGACCTATGGTCATCAAGCCCCGCGGGCGCAACCGGTCCAGCCGCGCGATCTCCCGCGCGGCCGCCGTCAACTCGTCTGGGGCGAACCCACTCTTCGTGTCCTCGCCCGCCACATCCACCTGCAGGAGGATCGGCTGCACCAATTCTTGGCGCTCCGCCTGGCGCTGCAGGTCGTTGGCTAGACGTACGGAATCGATTGAGTGTATCAAGCTGAAGCGCCCGATTGCCAGCCGAACCTTGTTGGTTTGCAGGTGGCCGATGAGGTGCCACTCCGCGTCGCACGGAAGTGCCTCCATCTTTGGGAGGGCTTCCTGTACGCGGTTCTCGCCGAGCACCCGAGCTCCCGCGTCATAGGCCGCCTGGGCGCTGCTCGCGGGAAAGGTCTTGGACACGGCCACGATGCGTACGCTCTCCAGCGAGCGGCCGGCGCCCGCGGTCGCCGCGGCGACCCTAGCGCGAAGTTCCGACCAGTTCTCTGAAATGCTCATCGCGCCGCTTCGCCTTCCGGTCCTGCGCCTCCAGGTGCACCGCCCCCGGGCCCTCCTGAGGCAAGCTCACGACTTCCCAGGGCAGCCGCTCGCTGTAGTCGCGCGCACGCCGCGCATAAAAGTCACCGCTCAGCTGCTCTGCCGCCAGCGCCTGCTCGAAGGCGCCCACCACGGCGTTGCCGGGGGTCTCGCTGGCGGCCAGCACGGCCGGTGCCAACCGCCGGTCGCCCCGCGCGAACACCGCTTCCACGCTGGCCCAGCGCGGGCTGTCACCGCGTACAACAATGCCTTTAGGTTGGAGCTGATGGCGCAAATAGCGCAGTTTGTCCCGCAGCAGTGGAACCGGATCCTGCGCCGCCCACTGCATAGGTGTTTGGGCCTTGGGCACGAAGCAGCTCACGTTGAGCACCACCTCCGCGCCACGCCGCCCGGTGGCCGCCGAGAAGCGCTGCTTGATGGCCTGGCTCTGAGACACCATTTGATCCAGATCGTCCTGTGTTTCGGTGGGCAGGCCCACCATGTAATAGATCTTCAGCCTCTGGAAGCCGCACTCAGCCGCCAGGTCCACCGCGGGAGCCACGTCCTCATCGTGCACGCCTTTGGCCACATAGCGCCGCAAGCGCTCGGAGCCGCTCTCCATGCCCAGCGTCAACGTCTTGGTCCCGCTGGCCGCCACCGCCCGCACCAGCGTTTCGGGCAAGGGGCGCACTCGCATCGACGAGATGGAAATCTTTGCGCCCAGCTCCCGCAGACCCAGCGCAATAGCATCGATTTCCGTATGATCGGAAATGGTGGCGCTCACCAGGCCAATGTGGTCGTTCCAGCGCAAGCCCTGGCGAGCATCGGCCAGCACCTGCTCAGTGGTTCGCTGACGTACCGGCAGGAAGCCGTACGTGGCCACACAGAAGGTGCAGCGCCAGTGGCAGCCGCGGGCAATCTCAATGAGGTGCATGTGCCCGAACTCAGACGAAGGCGCCTTGAAGACGGATGTGGTGGAGAAGGTGCGGAGGGTGCTGGCGGACTGCCGCGCGACTGATCGCGCCGCGCTTGTTTGAATGCCGGCCAGGGTCCCATCCGCGTGGTAATCGTATGCGTAGAGCGATGGCACGTAGACGCCCGGGATAGCAGCCAGCTGGGCCAGCACTGTGGCCCGCCTGGTACCGCGAGCCTCCCGCAGCACGTCCAGCAGCGGCGCAATGAGCGGTTCGGCCTCGCCAATAACCACCGCGTCCAGGAATGGGGCGATAGGTTCCGGGTTCATGAACACCGCGGGCCCGCCAGCGATGATGAGCGGGTCGCGCTCGGAGCGGTCGGCCGCCAAAGGCGGAATGCCGCTGGATCGCAGCATGCGTACGAAGTTGAAGTAGTCCAGCTCGTACGTAAAACTGAAGGCCAGCACCGGGAATTCATGGAGCTCCGCGCCGGATTCGAGGCTGCGCACGTCAAGGCGGCTGGCCGTGGCGAAGTCATCCTGGAGGAACACGCGTTCGCACGCCACGTCCTCAGCGGCATTGAAGATGCCGTAGAGCGCCTGCAGGCCCAGGCTGGACATGCCCACCGAGTAGTTGTTGGGGTAGATCAGCGCCAGTGGCAGGCGGCCGCCCCAGTCCTTCACCACGGCACCCCGTTCGTCGGTTGGAAGCAATCGGCGCGGCATCAAGGGCGAGTATAGCGAGGGCTATACTGACCAAGAGCGCTGGGGGTGCCTTCACGGCTGAGAACGGGGCGCACTTGGTCCCCGTACCCCAGGAACCTGATCTGGATAATGCCAGCGAAGGGAGAGCGTTCGACGTGGACGCCAAGTTTCAGCTGCACCTCATCACCGAGCCTCGGGGCGAGTTTGTTGATCTGGCGCGCGCATTGCGGCAGGCAGCCGAAGGCGGCGTGACCTGGGTGCAGCTGCGGGATAAGCAAGCCTCGCAGCGCGTGCTGTTCGAGCAGGCCACGGAGCTGCGGGAGGTTCTCGCGGCCACCGGCACGCCCCTTTCCGTGAACGACAGGCTGGACGTGGCGCTGGCTGCCTCGGCCGCGGGCGTGCACCTTTCGGCGCAGGGCCTGCCGGTCGCCGCCGCGAGGCAGATTGCGCGGCACCTGGTGCTGGGCCCGTCCGTGCACGGACTGGACGAGGCGCGGGAGGCAGCGCTGGCAGGAGCAGATTACCTCACCTTTGGGCACGTGTTCCCCACCCGCTCCAAAGAGGGGCTTGCCCCACGTGGCGTGCTGGAGCTGGCGGCCATTGTCGCGGCGGTGGATGTGCCTGTGCTCGCCATCGGCGGAATCACCTGTGAAAACGTGGAGCAGGTGCTGGAGACTGGGTGCGCGGGGGTGGCCGTGATCTCGGCCATCCTTTCCCAGGGCGACCCGCGCGCGGCAGCGGCCGCGCTGAGCGAGCGGCTGGAGCAATCGCCGTCCTGGCCGCGACGGCCATTTCCGGAAGCCATGTGGGAGGAGCAGGATCTGTGCGTTTGATCGTGAATCAGCAACCGTATGACCTGGCGGGGGAAGGCGCCAGCATTCGCGCGTTTGTTGCCGGCCGTGGCCTGGTGGAGAGCGCGGTAGCCGTGGCGTTGAATGGCGAAGTGGTGCCCCGGCGCCGCTGGGCCGAGGTGGCGCTGGCAGAAGGTGACCAGGTGGATGTGGTGAAGGTAGTGGCCGGCGGCGCGGAAACGGACGATGAGGCGCTGCGCATCGGCGGACGAACCTTCCACTCCCGCCTGTTCGTGGGCACCGGCAAGTACTCCTCGCCGCAAGCCATGACCGCGGCCATCGAGGCCTCGGGCACCGAGATGGTGACCGTGGCCATTCGCTACATGGACCTGGATGGCGGCGGCAACGGCTTGGACATCCTGCCGCATCTGGACCTGCACCGCCTGCAGCTGCTGCCCAACACCGCCGGTGCCACCACGGCGAAGCAGGCGGTGACGCTGGCTCAGCTGGCGCGCGAAGCCACCGGCACGCCCTGGATCAAGCTGGAGGTGATCGGCGATTCGTCCACCCTTTGGCCCGACGTCGCCGGCACCGTGGAGGCGACGCGCATCCTGGCGGACGAAGGCTTTGTGGTGCTGGCGTACACCAGCCCAGACATTGTGGCGGCCTGCCGGCTGGAGCAAGCAGGCGCCGCGGCGGTGATGCCACTGGCTTCGCTCATTGGCTCCGGCCGCGGCTTCCAGGACCTCTCCAGCGTGGGCTGGATCGTGGAGCGCTTGCGCGTACCGGTGGTGGTAGACGCTGGCCTGGGCCTGCCCTCCCAGGCCGCGCAGGCCATGGAAATTGGCGCGCAGGCGTGCTTGGTGAACACCGCTATTGCCCGGGCGCAGCATCCAGCGCGAATGGGCGCCGCGTTCCGCTTGGCTGTGGAAGCCGGCCGGCAAGCCTACCTGGCTGGCCGTATGGCCGTGCAGGAGCAGGCTGTGGCCTCCAGTCCCGTGGCCGGTATACCGGTGGCGATCGAGTGAGCGGCCCCGCCGAGACCTTCGATGTTGCCGTGATTGGCGGTGGCATCATCGGCTGCGCTATCGCGTGGGAGCTTGCCCGACGTGGACCGCGAGTGGTGCTGCTGGAGCGCGAGCGGCTGGCAGCGGGCGCATCCGGTGCTGCCGCCGGCATGCTTGCGCCGCAGAGTGAGGCGCAGGGGCCCGGCGCCTGGCTGGACCTGCTGCTGCGGGCCCGTGATGGTTGGACGGAGGTGAGCGAGGAGCTGCGCGCTGAAACAGGAGTAAGCGTGGAGTACCAGCGCGGCGGCGTGCTGCGCGTGGCCATGAACGCCGAGGAGCGGGCGGAGCTGGTTGCCAGAGTGGCGTGGCAGCGCGAGTTGGGCCTTGAAGTGGAATGGCTTGCGACCGGTGAGGCGTGCCGCCGAGAACCTGCACTGTCACCCGAAGTGGCGGGCGCGCTGTGGGCGCCGCGTGAGGCCCAGCTGCGCCCGGCGCGGGCCGTGCAGGCGCTGGCGGCGGCTGCCGCCGCGAAAGGGGTGGTCGTCCGCGAAGGGCAGGCAGTGTACGGCGCGCTCCGCTCTGGGCGCCGCGTGAGTGGCGTCTCCACCAGCGCGGGCATCATCCACTGTGGGGCGGTGGTGGCCGCCGCCGGGGCGTGGAGCGCCTGGCTGCCGGAGCTCGCCGGCTTGCCGCTGGGGCCTGTGAAGGGCCAGATTGTGGCCGCGCAGGTCCCGCCCGAGGGCGGCCCGCGGCACATTGTTTGGGGGCGCGGCGCCTACATCACTCCGAAGGCCGGCGGCGAGCTGTTCATTGGCGCCACAGAGGAGGAGGGAGTGTTTGACGCACGCCCAACTCTGGGCGCGCTGGCCGGCCTCGTGACGCGCGCCAGCCAGCTGGTGCCTTGCATCAGCCACTTGCCGCTGCTCACGAGCTGGGCAGGCCTCCGCCCAGCGTTGCCGGATCGGCTGCCGGTGCTGGCCGCCAGCCCAGAGCTGCAAGGGCTGTACGTGGCCACCGGCCATTTCCGCAATGGCATCCTGCTGGGGCCACTCTCTGGCCGGCTGATGGCGCAGCTCGTCACCGGCGAAGCCACGGATGTTGATCTGGCCCCCTACTCGCTGACACGGGCCACGCTGGCAGCCGGCTTCCAAGGCCGCACCGCTGCCTGAAGGCACCCTCGCGAACCGCCCCTTATGGGCGGCGCGCGGCGGGACGCCCAATCACATCCAGCATGGCCTCCTCAGCCGGCCCGACGGCATCCTGTTCGACAACCACTCGCCGGACCAGCGCGTGGTTGTGCTCAAGACTGGCAGCCAGGTGCGCCTCTACTTTGCGGACCCCTTCGCGGGCTATCCCGCGGAGCCCGCCAACATCATGTCCCGCATCGATCTGGCGCATCCGCTGCGCCTGCTGGCTCCCTACACCCAGGCGATGATGCTCGCGCTGCTGTGGACGCCGCGGCCGAAACGCGCCTTGATGCTGGGCTTTGGCGGCGGCCGGCTGCCTGCCGTGCTCCGCGCCACGTTCCCCGGGCTGCGGATGGAGAGCACCGAGGTGCTGCCGGAGCTGCGCGGCATAGCGGCCAGCTATTTCGGCCTGCGCTTCGATCGGCGCCAGGCGCTGCACATCGCTGATGCGCGAACATTCGTGGAGGGCCTGCCTGCCGCCGCCACGTACGACCTGATCCTTGTGGACGTATTCGAGGGGAAGGGCCACGCGTCGCCACACAGCATCTCGACCCGCGAGTTCTGCGAGCTGTGCAAGTGCCACCTCAGCTCGAGTGGGACGGTAACCGTGAACCTGCTCTCGTCGGATGGCCGCTTCGAGCGCAAAGTCCGCACCTTCGCCGAGGCGTTCGCCGGCTCGTTCATGTATGAAGGCGATGGCGCCAATGTGCTGCTGGGAAGCTGCGCCCCGCCACTGGATCTACCGCGACTGCTGGCCGTCGCGTTGCAACTGGACACGGCCCACCCCCTCGCCTTCCCGCTGGCGCGCCGGGCACGCTGGCTGCAGCCACTCGACCCAGCCGACTGGCCGGCCTCGCCGCTGCACGACACTGACCCGCCGGAGTGACAGGCTCGCCAACCTGAGCCATAATGTGAGGAAAAGAAGCACAACAGCGCCAGGAGAGAGTGGGACCATGAGTACGTTCCGCATCCATACCCATAGTCGATTGCAGGAGTGGGTGGCCGAAGAAAAGGGGTATTTCGGCGCCGAGGGGTTGGATTACGCCTTCGGCCAGGTGGGTGGCCTGTTTCACGCGCCGTCGGTGGGCGCGGCAGACAGCGCCCCGTTGGACGTTCGCCGTGGCGCGTTCGAATCCTACGAAGAAGGGCGCGCCTGCGAGGTGAGCTCGGCCTGCCACTGGGTCACCAACATGGCCGCCGCAACGGAGCACGGCCGGATGTGGGGCAAGGCCTATTCCGTGTGCACCTCGGGCATCTATGTTCCCCCGGAGTCACCCATTCGCACGCCAGAGGACCTGGCTGGCGTCGAGATCGCCGTCGGCTACCACTCTGGCAGCCACTTCGCCACGCTCCAAGCGCTGGAGCCAGTGCTGGGCCTGGAGGGCGTGAAGCTCAGCTTCGCCGGTGGCCCCAACGCGCGGGTGGAGTGGATGCTGCAGCGCAAGGTGCCCGCCGCGACGGTGTTCGGGCTGCAGTTGTACGTGCTGGAGTCGCAGGGGTTTCGCAAAGTGGTCGACACCAGCTTCATGATGGGCTTTCTGCTGTCGACCGAAGCGTCGGCCGAGGACACAGCCAGGTACTTCCGCGCGCTGCAGCGCGCCCAGCAGGATATCGACCTCCAGCCGGAACGCTACAAGCACTACTTTTTGAAGGAGCTGCCGGAGCAGTTCCACTCCCTGGTGGATGTGCGCACCTTCGGCACGGGCGAGCGCATCGTCTTCGAACCGTACACGCGTGAGATGTTTGAGAGCACCCAGCGCTGGATGGCCACACTCAACGTCTTCGATCCACAGGAGCCGGCGCAAGCGTACCGGGAGGCGATCCTTGTCTGAGGTCGCTCACACGCCATTGGCGGATCAGTCGGAGAGAGCCGCGTGAGCACTGGCGTCGAGGCCGCGGCGAGCGTGGAGCCGCCCGCATCCGTTGCGCAGCTGGCGCAGCGAGCAGCCACCCTGCGCGCGCTGCACGTGCCGGGCACGCCGGTGCTGCTGGCCAACGTGTGGGACGTAGCTTCCGCGCGTATGGTGGCTGGCCTCGGCTTCCCCGCCCTCGCTACCTCGAGCCACGCCGTGGCTGATGTGCTGGGTCACGCCGACAACGACACCATGCCGCCGGACGATGCCTTTGGCATGGTGCGCCGGATAACTGCCGTACTTGAGGTGCCGCTGACGGCCGATCTTGAAGCCGGCTATCAGCTTACGCCCAAGGAGTTTGTGGAGCGCCTGCTGGCTGCCGGCGCCGTGGGCTGCAACCTGGAGGACACAGACCACCACGGCGAGGGAACGCTGGTGCCCCTCGAGGCCCAGACCGAGCGGCTGGCCGCGGTGAAGCAGGCTGCGCTGGCCGCGGGGGTGGACATCGTGATCAACGCCCGTGTGGACACCTTCGTCCGTCGCGGCGGCGATGCTGCCCAGCAAATGGAGGAGGGCGTTCGCCGTGGCCGGGCGTATCTGTCTGCTGGGGCGGACTGCATCTATCCCATTGTGCTCAACGGCGAGGACCGCATCGGCGAGTTCGTGCAGCAGGTTGGAGGGCCAGTGAACATCCTCTTTCGGCCCGGCGCGCTCTCCGTGGCCGACATGAAGCGGCTCAACGTCGCGCGGCTCAGCCTGGCCGGCGGCCTGCACCACATTGCTCTCGCCGCCGCCAAAGAACGCGCCGAAGCCCTGCTCGCCGGCACGCTGTGAGCTCAGCCTTGGCCTTTGGCACCGAACAGACCCTGGAGTAAGGGTTCGAGCTGAACCGGCCGGCGCTGAGGAACGGCGACCTGCCAGGCTGTCCTGCGCGCTCCCTCTGGGACAGGAGTTTGGCCGGAAGCATGCCGCCGGCGCTGGGTGGGGCCCCCAGGAGCGCCCGTTCAACTCGAAGGCAGGGCCCGATCGCGGGCCGCTTATGACCTCGCGGCCACGCCTCCAAGACGAGAGTGTAGATGGACCGGCCGGCGTGCCCGATGCGCCTGGCCGTCTTTCCGAGCGAAGGAGGCGCCACGGTTTCCGGGACTGGGACCAGCAGGCCATGGGCAGTCGCGCTGAGTGCTAGAATCTGGCAGTGCCGGAAATCTTGACGGATGTTGATTTCGCGGCGATCGGCGGGGCGCGGTTGAGCGGCCGGCCGTGATCGGGAACAAAGAAGTTCTGGAGTAAGACGAGATGCCCACCGCAGCGCCAGCCGGACTCGAAGACGTTGTTGCCAATACCTCCTCCATTTGCGATGTCAACGGCAAGGAGGGGAAGCTCCTCTATCGGGGCTATGACATTCACGACCTGGCGGATCATTCCAGCTTCGAGGAGGTGGTGTACCTCTTGTGGCACGGCGACCTGCCCACCAACGCGCAGCTGGCCGACCACAATCAACGCTTGAGCAGCCTGCGCGAGGTGCCAGCGCCGGTGCTGACCATGCTGGCCGCGTTTCCCAAGACAGCCAGCCCCATGGAGTTGCTGCGCACCACGGTGTCCGCGCTTTCGGCTTACGACCCGGACGATCACGACAACACCATGCCGGCCAACATCCGCAAGGCCGAGCGGCTCACGGCCCAGCTGCCCACGCTGGTGGCCGCCATTCACCATGCGCGTGCCGGCCAGCCGCTGGTTGCCCCCAGGCACGATGGCAACATCGCCACGAACTTCCTGTACATGCTGTTCGGCCAGGAGCCGGAGGAGCTGAACGCGCGTGCGCTCAACATCGCCCTCATCCTCCATGCCGATCATGAGCTGAACGCCTCCACCTTCGCCGCGCGGGTCACGGCGGCCACGCTGGCCGACATGTACTCCGCCATCGTGTCCGGCATCGGGGCGCTCTCGGGGCCGCTGCACGGTGGCGCGAATGAAGAGGTCATGAAGCTGCTGCTCCGCATTGGCGAGGAAGCCAACGTGGAGGAGACGGTGATGGGCATCTTTGCCCGCAAGGAGAAAATCTCCGGGTTCGGCCACCGCGTCTACAAGACCGAGGACCCTCGCGCCACCCACCTGCGCAAAATGTCCGAGGAGTTGGGCCAGCGTGCCGGCAATCTCAAGTGGTTCAACATGTCCCGCAAGGTGGAGGACCTGGTCATGCGCGAGAAGCACCTCTACTGCAATGTGGACTTCTACTCCGCCTCCACCTACTACACCATGGGCATCCCCACGGAGCTCTACACGCCCATCTTCGCCTGCAGCCGCATCGCCGGTTGGACCGCGCACGTGCTGGAGCAGCTGGGCGACAACCGCCTCATCCGCCCGCGGGCGGAGTATGTGGGCCCGCGCAACCTGACCTACAAGGCCATCGGCCAGCGCTGAGCTTCGCCGGGACGGGCCGAAGCTGCACGGCACGCCGGCCGTCGGGCACCTCTGGCGCGGCGCCAGGTGGCTCCGCGCCGCCCTCGGTCAGGCGAGCTGGCGAATCTTGTCCAGAGTCTCTCGGTAGTGCGCGTCCCAAACGGTGTCAAAATCCGGCTCATCCGTCACCAGGTCCAGCGGCAGCGCGCTGAACAGGCTGGGATGGTTGGGCAGCGTGGGCTCCGCGCCCTGGTCCACCTGGCGCGCCAGGCGAATGAGCTGCCGGCGCATCTGCGTGATAGCGGCATCCGTGGTGCCCAGGTGCTCGCGCGTACGATCGTAAATGGCCCCCATAGATTCCGTGACGGCTGAATCCTGCGCGCGGTTGCCCACCAGCCCGGTGTAGTTGACCGTGCGCTGCATGGCGCGGTCCAGCAGGAAATCGTTGCTGTGGTTGCGCACCTTGCGCCACGTACCGGGGATGAGGCCCAGCGTGGCATCGTTCGCATCGCCCGACATCGCGCGCGTGAGCAGCTCCACCTTCTCTGGTGTATCAGCGCGGCCGGCCAGGTTGCCCAGGCGTTGCCCGTTCATGCCGGCGTACACCCACCAGGTGTGCTGGTCATCCATAGGCACGGTGAAGATGCCGTTGCCCGCGCTGGAAAGGCTGGGTATCTGGGTGAAGGTGGGCAGCACAAAGGTCGTGACACGCCAGTAGTACTTGCCGTCCGGCGCGTGGCGCCGCGCCCCGTAGACGAAGCCAAAGTCCGTTTCGCGGGTGATAGTCAAGTGTTGCGCGTCGGTGCCCAGGCCGCGGCCACCCGGCCGGTTGAAGGTGCGGTGCAGGAAGCTGATGTGCGCCGAATCGATATTGCCTTCCAGAATCTGGGCATAATTCGCGTCCTGAATCCACTTCGCGGCGGCGCGCTGCTCGCCGTCCGGCTGGCGGCACCAGTAGTAGTCGGGCAGAGGCGGCTTCAGCTCCTTGGGCCCCATGTAAATCCAGATCAGCCCGCCGCGATCCACGCCCGGGTAGGCGACGGCCTGCACTTTGTGCTTGAAGTTGCTCTCCGCGGGCTCGTTGGGCATGTCCACGCACTGGCCGGCGACGTCGAACTTCCAGCCGTGGTACACGCAGCGCAGGCCGGCCTCCTCGTTTCGGCCGAAGAAGAGCGATGCGCCGCGGTGCGGACAGCTGTTGGCCAGGAAGCCGATGGCGCCGTGGCTGTCGCGGAAGGCGATGAGGTCCTCGCCCAGCAGCCGCACGCGCACAGGGTCGCAGTCCGGCTGAGGCAGCTCGGAGGGCAGGAGCGCCGGCAGCCAGAAGCGCCGGAACAGCTTGCCCATGGGCGTGCCCGGGCCAGTTTGGGTCAGCACTTCATTTTCCGTGGCGCTCAGCATGGTGGTCCCTCGCTTACTCTGACGTTTCCGTAATAGTACGATCCTGAAGCGATCCACAATAGTAGGATCGAGTACATGTCATTCATGGCGTCGCGGGGCATCCGCGGCCTGCAGGCCATCCCGCTGTGGATTGTGGCGCGCGTTCTCACCGTGGCCGCGCTGGCGGTGCTGGCCGGCAATGCCATGTTTGCCGGCCCCCGCCCGCTGGAGTTTGCCGGCCTGGCCGGCGCCGCGCTCGGCATCGCCCTCTCGGCCGTGGCCTACAGCCGCAACCGGCGCTGAAAAGCGCGTGGCCGGAAACATACCGCGAACATGGCTTCGATGTGGTGCATGATGCGATCCAGAATGATTCTGCGCGTGGTTGCCAAAGGCCCGAACACCAAAACCACGTGTCGCCGCTTGGCAGAGGCAATTCGGCTGCTTCCATAGCACCTTCACCACACTGGCCACGCCCGCATGCTTTCGGCGCAGCCTCCTTCGGCTTCACCTGAGCCGGCTACAGGTTAGCGGCGAACATGCCGGCCAGGGAGATGGCCGCGCCGAGCCATTGCACGGTGCTGAGGTGCACGCCCAGGACGAGCCAGCTCAGCAGGCTGGCCACCACCGGGGCCAGCAGCAGCGGCATGCTGGATCGCGAGGCTTGGCCACGACGCAGGCTGTGGTTCATGGCCAGGTATGCCAGCCCAGTGCACAAGACGCCCAACCACAGCACCGCCAGTCCGCTGTCCAGCCGGCCAATGGCCAGCCCGCCCGGGCTGGCTGCCAAAGCCAGCAGCAGCATCACCGGAGCGGAGAAGACTGGCGAGAAGAAGGCGATTGTTCGGGCGTCCAGCTCAAAGGCGTACGTCCAGCGCCGTGTGAGCACCAGGTACAGCGCGAAGGAGATGCTTGCCCCCAGGCCCAACGCACCGCCCAAAATCGCTCGTCCTGCCGCCTGGCCGCCCAGCGTGTGCGACCCTCCCAGCAGCAGGAAAGCACCGCCAATGGATACCAGCGCGGCAGCCGTGCGCCGCGGCAGCACGGGCTCGTGCACCACCCAGGGGGCCAGGAGCAGGGCGAAGACAGGGTACGTGGTGACCAGGAAGGCCGCCATCACCGGCCCCGCCCGCTGAATGGAGAGGTTCAGGAAGGCGAGGAAAATAGCCGTGGAGAGCAGCGACAGCACCCCCAGCCGCCACCACTGCGCCAGGTGCAGCCGCCGAGGGTGAATGGGCGACGCGCCGAACCCAAATGAGACCAGCGCCAGGAAGAGAAGGCCGATCAGCGTGCGCCAGAAGGCGGCGGCGAATGGCGACAATCCCCGCAGCGCGATCTGCGTGGCCGGGTAAGACGAGCCCCAGATGATGGCCGCGGTGGCGGCGAACGGCTCCAGTGGCAAGCGCGGCCTGCGCTGTGGCAATGGGGCCAGCGCCGGCCCGGTGGTTGAGGGTGGCGGCATGCGGCGAACAGCGTAACACTGGCGATCAGCCGGTTTCGATTACAATCCGCTGGCCGCCGCGAAGTTCGACCGGAAATGTGCCGCGGCGGCCGGGTGGGGTGGCGTCAGCGCATCGGTTCAATTCGGAGCAGCTGCCGCGGGAGGTTGCGTTGAGGGCCGCTTGTGGCTTGCGGTGAACTTCTCGGGCGCCTGGTCCGAAAATCGCGGAACCAGGTACGAGCACATTCCAGCCGGGCCCGCGGCGCGGGGCACCGAGCACAACTGGCGGCCAGGTGATGCCGCCGGCGGCGATTGCAGAAGGAGGGATTGTGGCCAGCAACAGCGGCGAAACCGAAAGCAACATCCTGCCCTGGCCCCGCGAGCGCGCGGCGGAGGCCATGCGCGCCGCGCGCGCCAATCACGTGGTGGGCCAGCTTCGTACGGCCACAAGTCTGGCCCTGGAGCGGCCGCTGATGGTGCTCGCCGCGGCTGTGCTGGCAGGCTTCATCTCCGGCCGGCTGGTGGGTCGATGAGCGTCCCGCGGGTGAACGGCTCTGGCGCCGAAACCGACCACGCCCGCCTGCGCGACGCAACCTCGCTCGTCGATCTTGGCCGGCTGCTGCTGGACGATGCCGGCAAGCTGGTGCGGCAGGAGGTCAGCCTCGCCAAAGAGGAGGTGATCGAGCTCCTCCTCACCAACCTGAAGGGGCTGGCCTTTGTGCTGGTGGCCGCCGTCCTGGCGCTGGTGGCGTTCGTCATGCTCCAGGTGGCTGTGTTGTTCACCGTGCCTTCCGGTGTACGGCTCTACCTGGCTTGGAGCCTCTTCGGCCTCTGGCTCATTGCCACGCTGCTGCTCGCGCTCCTGGGCAAGCGCAGATTTGTGCTGCGACCGCCCGAGAAGACGCTGGAAACTATCAAAGGAGATATCGCATGGGCCAAAGGGCAACTGCGCTCGAACGGGAAATAGTCGCAACCCGCGAGCACATGAGCCGCACCATCGATCTGATGGAGCGGCAGTTCAAGCGCACAGTGGACTGGCAGACGAAGGTGCGGGCCAACCCCCTGCCCTACGTGCTGGCGGCGCTCGCCGCGGGCTTCATCCTGGCTGGGGGCCCCAGGCGCACCTTCGCCACGGCAGCCAAGCTGCGTCCGCCCAGGAAAACACGCCTGGAGCGCCTGCTGGAGGATCTGCCCAACGGCGTGGCCGAGGTGCTGCTGCCGCCGGCGAAGCGGTTACCCGATGTGGCGGGGTTGCCGGCAGAGCTGCAGAAGCGAATTCGAGAGGCCGAGCGCGAGCACGAGCGCCAGTCGCGGCGGGATGATGAGGAGCGGCTGCGCCGGGTGGCGCGTGCGAGCAGTTTCGAGCGCATCGCGCTCAAGCTGGCTGAAGCCGTTGGCACCGCCGTAGCGGGCATTCTGGTGAAGCAGTTGATGGAACGAATGGAGCCAAAGGAGGACGCGGGAGGAGATCGCGGCTAACGCGGCTGGGTGTCATCCTCCGAGACTGGCTGGGTATCGTCCTCGGAGACTGTTTCGCGCGTGGGCTCCAGCATCATTCGCAGCTTGTTGGTTTCTACGATGCTGATGGCCTCGCTGAGAATGGAGTCGGTGTCCAGCGCCGGCTCAATCACGTAGACCACCTTGGGCCAGTTCACCGCTCGCCAACAGCGCTGCAGGCACTCGCTGGAGCAGAAGCGCATCTCGCGGCACTCTTTGTTCTTGCACGATTCTTCGTACGACTTACAGTGGTACGCGTTCAGTGTGATCTTTTTTCCGCAGCCAGGACAGGTCAACATGGCGGTGACATCACCTTCAAGTGGGACTGAGCCGAGCATAGGTGCGCACGGCCCAGAGCGTCAAAATGGCTAGTACTTAGGTCCTCGCGACGATGGCAGGGATGAAAAGCTCCAGCGCGCTGGAGTTGGAGGGCCGCCGCGTTGCGGTGACCAATCGGGAGAAGGTGCTCTTCCCCGAGGATGGCTTCACCAAGGGCGACGTGGTGGACTACTACCAGCGCATCGCCCCCTACCTGCTGCCCGTGATCGCCGATCGGCCCATGAGCATGCACCCTTTCCCGGACGGCATCACGGGCAAGCGGTTCTGGCAGAAGGACGTCCCCACCTACGCGCCGCCCTGGCTGCGTGTGTTCCGCTACGAAGCGCTGGAGGCCAGCAAGGTGCTGCGCTGGGGACTGATCAACGACTTGCCCAGCCTGGTGTGGGTGGCCAACCACGCTTCACTGGAGCTGCACCCCTGGTCCTCGCGTTACGACAAGCCGGAGTATCCGGATTGGGCCATCTTCGACCTCGATCCTTCGGAGCCGGCCGGATTCGAGGAGTGTCGCGCCATCGCCCGGCTGCTGAGAGTGGTGCTGGACCGGCTGGAACTTCGATCGTGCATCAAAACCACCGGGCAGCGCGGCCTGCAGATCTACGTGCCCATTGTGCGCCAGTACACCTACGCGCAGGTTCGCGAGTGGGTGCTGGCGGTGGCGCTGCTGATCGCCCGGGCACGGCCGGACATTGTGACTATGGAGTGGGACAAGAGCCGGCGCGGCGGGAAGGTGCGCATCGACTACACGCAGATGGTGATCGGCAAAACGCTTGTTGCGCCCTACGCCATTCGCCCCCACAACGGTGCGCCCGTGTCTACGCCCATTGCCTGGGAAGAGTTGGACGATCCTGAACTGCGGCCGAACCGCTGGAACATCTGCAGCATTTTCCAGCGCCTGCAGGAGAAGGGCGACCTGTTCGCTCCCGCCCTACGGTTCGACCAGGAGCTTCCAGCCCTGGGCGGAGAAGAGGGAGCTCGCACTGCCGCCGGTGCTCAGCGCGCGGTCACGCAAGCTCAGCCTCGAACCATCTTTGTGCCGCCAAGCGACGCGCCAGCCGTTGCCAGCGCGGATGTGCCGGCGAGCGTACGCCACGAACCCGCCGCCGGAGCCTCCGCCAACCCACCCGCCGCCGAAGATAAACTGGCGCCCTACCACCGCAAGCGCCGGTTCAACGTCACACCCGAGCCGGTGGGCACCGTCCAGCCGCCAGCCGGCCCGGCGCTCCGCTTTTGCGTGCAGAAGCACCGAGCTTCGCACCTCCACTACGACTTCCGGCTCGAGGCAGAGGGCGTGCTGCGCTCGTGGGCTGTGCCACGCGGCCCGTCGCTCGATCCTGGAGACAAGCGCCTGGCCATGCAGGTGGAGGACCACCCGCTGGAGTACATGGAGTTCGAGGGCAGCATCCCCAAAGCAGAGTATGGCGGTGGCACGGTGATGTTGTGGGACGTGGGCACGTATCAGGAGCAACCGGGCTCCCACGATGGCGACCTGAAGTTCGTACTGCACGGTCACAAGCTGCGGGGCGAGTTCGCGCTGGTGCGCATGCACGGCAAGGGCAAGGAGTGGTTGCTCATCAAGAAGAGAGACGAAGCGGCCGGCTCGCCCGTGGATGATGAGCACTCCGTGAAGAGCGGGCGCACCATGGAGGAGATCGCCGCCAGCGTGGACGCGGTGTGGCTGAGCGATCTCCCAGCGGCGGCCGCGGAGATCGACTATGCCCTACTGCCGGAAGTGCCGCTCCCCCGCGTCATCGAGCCCATGCTGGCCAGCCTGGCGCCCAAACCCTTCTCCGATCCAGATTGGCTGTTCGAACCCAAGTGGGACGGCATTCGCGCCATTGCCCTCGTGAGTCAGGGTAAGGTGCGGCTCCTCTCGCGCCACGGCAATGACCTCACGGCGCAGTACCCGGAGCTCGCCAGCCTGGCCGCCGGGCTGGCGGCCGATCAGGCTGCCCTGGATGGCGAGATCGTGGCCTACGACGACCGCGGCCTGCCTAACTTCCACACCCTGCAGCGCCGGATGAACCTCACCGCGAAGAGCGAGATCGAACGCATCCGCCAGGAAATCCCCGTGGCCTACCAGGCGTTTGACCTGCTGCACCTGAACGGGCACGACCTGATGGGCCTGCCGCTCATCCAACGCAAAGCGCTGCTGCGGCGCACCATCCTGCCGCACGCCTTCATCTTCTTCTGCGGCCATGTCGAGGAGCGAGGCGAGGCATTTTTCCAAGGCGCCATCGAGCAAGGCCTGGAGGGGATGGTGGCCAAGCTCAAGCGCAGCCCCTACCTTCCAGGCAAGCGCAGCCGCTCGTGGCTGAAGCTCAAGGGCGTGCAGACTGTCGACTGCGTCGTCGGCGGCTGGACGGATGGGCAGGGCGCCCGCAAGGAGCTGGGCGCACTGGCGCTGGGGATGTACCTGCCCACTGGGCGGCTGCGCTACATCACCAACTGCGGCAGCGGCTTCGACGACGCCTCGCTGCGGCAAACCCTGGAGCTGTTGCGGGCTGGCCAGCAGCCGGACATGCCCTTTGATGCCCCGCCGGACGCGCCCGGCCACTACCACTGGACCGACCCGAGGCAGGTGTGCGAGGTGAAGTTCAGCAACTGGACGCCCGATGCGCATTTACGGCACCCCGTGTTCGTGCGCCTTCGCCCGGACAAGCAGCCCGGTGAATGCCTGCTGGCTGAGGCTCACCCAGAGGCCGCGGCGATCGCGGCCGTCCGCGAAGCGCGAATGTCCCGCGTTTGAACCTCTATACTGGACGCAGGATGATTTCCACCGTACCGAGCGCCGATCTTGATGCCAAGCTGCACCAACTGGGCGCGCTGCTGCGGGACATGGGCAGCGTGCTGATCGCCTTTTCCGGCGGTGTGGACAGCACCCTGCTGCTGAAGGTCGCGTACGACGTGCTGGGCGCTAACGCCCTGGGCGTGACTGGTGTGTCGCCCAGCGTGTCCGCGGCAGAGCTGGTGGACGCCAAAGAGCTGGCGGCGCGCATTGGGGCGCGGCACCTCCTGGTTGATACCCAGGAGATGGAAAACGAGCAGTATGTCGCCAACCCCAGCAACCGCTGCTACTTCTGCAAAAGCGAGCTGTTCACGAAGCTGGGGGCGGTGGCGCGCGATCAGCGGGTAGCGGTGATGCTCGATGGCTTCAACGCGGATGACGTGGGCGACTGGCGGCCCGGCATGCAGGCCGCGCGCGAAATGGGTGTGCGCAGCCCCCTCAAGGAGGCCGAACTCACCAAGGCCGACATTCGCGAGCTGTCGCGTCGCTTCGGCCTGCCCACGGCGGACAAGCCGGCCATGGCCTGCCTCTCCTCGCGCATCCCCTACGGCAGCCGGGTGACCGTAGACAAGCTGAGTCGCATCGATGCCGCGGAGCAGTTCCTGAAGAGCCTCGGCTTTCGCATCCTCCGCGTGCGCCACCATGACGGCCTGGCGCGTATTGAGGTGGCCCCAGAAGAGCTGTCCCGCCTCGTCGACCCGTCTGTCAGCGCTCGGGTGCGCGAGCGGTTCAAAGAGCTGGGCTTCGATTACGTGACCGTGGACCTTCAGGGCTACCGCTCCGGCTCGCTGAACGAAACACTCCCCGGCGCCTGACCCGCTGCCGGCCATGCCCGCGTTTCGCTGTCGCGCGCCTCTTCGCGAGCAGAGAGGTGCGGCCTGACTGTGGCCGGGCGAGCGGGCATGCTGTCTGATCCCGGGCAAAGCGCGCCAGAGGGCCGCCTTGTCGCCTACTTCGATTGCTTCTCGGGCGCCAGCGGCGACATGATCCTAGGTGCTCTGGTGGATGCCGGCTGGACTGGCCTGGAGGGCACGCTGGGTCTCCTGAACGTCCCCGGCTGGGCGGCCAGCGTGCGGCCCGTGGTGAAGCGGGGCATCAGCGCGACCAAAGTGGACTTCGAGCTGGCCGAGCAGCATGAGGCTCGCCACCTGGCGGACATGCTGCGCATCATCCACGGTGGCGGCCTGCCGGAGGCCGTGCAGCGCCACGCCGAGGTGGTGTTCGAACGCCTGGCCGAGGTGGAAGCCGCCATCCACGGCGCCTCCGTGGAGGACGTGCACTTCCACGAGCTCGGTGGGCTGGATACGCTGCTGGACGTCGTGGGCGCGTGCGCCGGCTTCGTGCACTTCGGTTTCCAGGCGGTGCACCTCTCGCCCGTCGCCGTCGGCTCCGGGACAGTCAGCACCATGCACGGCCTGCTGCCGGTGCCCGCGCCGGCAACCAGCAAACTGCTCGAGGGCTGGCCGATTGTGGATGGCGGTATTGCCAAGGAGCTCACCACGCCCACCGGGGCCGCGCTGCTCACGCACTTCGCCACCGGGCGCGGCCTGCCCCCCATGGTCCCCCGAAGTGTGGCCTATGGGGCTGGCACGCGCGAGCTGGAACGCCCCAACGTGCTGCGCTTGATGATTGGCGAGCCAACTGCCGATGCCGGCGCCACGTCCATCGTGGTGATCGAGACGCTGGTGGACGACATGTCGCCCGAGCTCTGGCCTGTTGCTTTGGAGAGCCTGCTCGCTGCCGGCGCGCGCGATGCTTTTCTCACGTCCGTGCAGGGCAAGAAGGGCCGCCCCGCTACGTTGCTGAGCGTGCTCGCCACCCCTGGCGACGAGGATCGGCTGGGAGACATCATCTTCCGCGAGACGAGCACCATCGGCCTGCGTGTGCGCACCGAGCAGCGCCGCGTGCTGCCGCGCCACGAGCAAACCGTGCAGACCGAGTTCGGCCCGGTTCGTCTGAAGGTGAGCGGCAGGGGCGACCTGCGCAAGGCCAAGCCCGAGATCGAGGATTGCGTCCGCCTCGCGCGCGAGCGGCACGTCCCGGCCTACCGTGTCCAGCAAGCTGCCCTTCGCGCCGCCGAGAGCAACCTCCCGTAGGCGGAGCGGCCGGGGATCTGACCAGGGATGCGGCCAGGTCACCGACACCAGCCGCCGAGTGATAATCAACCCATGATGACAGCAGAAGCAGCCAGCGCGGAGTTCACTCCCCGGCAGAAGATGAAGGTGTCCGCCCGCCACGCGTTCCCCATGGTCGATCGCATTCAGGGCATGTTCGAGCGGGCGAAGAGGGGAGTCGAGGAGCCTTTCCTGGGGGTCACCACCAACGGCCATGTCCAGCCAGGGCTGTTCGGCATTCGGGAAACCGGCGTTCCCACGCGCGGCATTCGCCAGGCGGCCGAGCGTTTCCTCGGCCTGCTCAACGGCGAACAGCGAGCGCAAGCCTCCCTTCCCTTGGACGCGAATGAGTGGCGCATGTGGAACAACACCCACCCCTTCATCATGCGCCACGGCCTGCTCATCGAAGACCTGGGCGATGCCGCGCGTGATGCCGCGCTCGGTTTGCTGCGCGCTTCGCTCAGCGCCGGTGGCTATTCGCTCGCGCGCGACATCATGCGCCTGAACGAGTTCATCGGCGACATCTGCAACGGCAACTGGGAAGAATACGGCGAGTGGCTGTACTGGGTGAGCATCTTCGGCGACCCGGCTGGCGATGCGCCCTGGGGCTGGCAGATCGATGGCCACCATCTCAACGTGAACTGTGCGATCGTGGGCGACCAGCTCGTCCTCACGCCACTGTTCATGGGGTCGGAGCCGGTGACTGGTACCAGGGACAGATGGACCGGCATCAGCGTCTTCTCCGAGGAGGAAGCGACTGGCGAGGCGTTGTGGGCGGCGCTGGACGCGGGCCAGCGGGAGCAGGCCAGCCTCGGCCAGGAGCACCCCTCGGTCAGCACCATGGGCGCGGGATTGGACAACCTTGTCGTGCCCAGCGCTGGCCTGCGCTATCCGGACATGACCGCGCCACAGCGGGCCCTGCTGGAGGAGGTGATCGACGTGTATGTGAGCCGCATCCGCCGCGGCCACGCGGCAGTTCGCTGGCAGGAGGTGCGCCAGCATCTGCACGACACGTCGTTTGGTTGGATTGCTCGGGCCGACGCGGACGACACCTTTTATTACCGCGTCTACAGCCCTGTGCTGCTGATTGAGTTCGATCACCAGTCGGGCGTTGCGCTGGCGGACGATCGCCCCACGCGAAAGCACATCCACACCATTGTGCGGACGCCCAACGGTAACGATTACGGCAAGGATCTGCTCCGCCAGCACTACCTCACCAGTCCGCATCACCAGCCGGCGAAATGAAGCCGACAGCGCCCCTTCACGGTCGATTTGGTGCTGGAGATGCCAAGATGTTGGTGGCCCCGCTTTGGCACGTGGCGAGCGAGGAGGAATTGTGGCGGCGCATCGGCTGAGCGCGGAGGACCGGCTGGATATTCTGGACCTCATTGCGCGCTACACGCACACTCTCGATTCCGGCGACCTGGATGGGTACGTGGAGAACTTCGCGCCGGACGCCACGCTCTTTGAGCGCTGCCACGGCCGCGAGGAGATTCGCGCCTACGTCGCCCAGCTCATGAAGGAGGGACGGGCCGGCCCGTTGCCCAATGGCGAGGTGGTCTACCGGCACTTCGCCCAGATGCCGACCATCGATGCGACCGATGCCGAGCATGCCACCGTGCACTCGTACCTGCTGTGGGTGAATCGTGGCCCCGAGCCACCTGTTTCCTCGGCCGCCGAGTACCTTGATACGTGCGTCAAGCTGGATGGTCGCTGGTACTTCCAAACTCGCTCCCTCAAGCCTCTCGCCGGCCGCGTCCCTGGCCCCGAACCCGTGACACAGTAGAGGCCTGCTGCTGCGCCGCGTCCTGGCTGGCGCGGCGGCAGGCTGCACAATGCAGGGATGCACATCCTGCTTCCTCTCCGCACTCTGGCGGCCCGCCTGTCGCTTGCCCTGGCCGGAGCGGTGCTGGCCCTGGCCGGTTGCAGCCGGCCAGCAACGCCGGTCACGCCGAAGATCCTGTTCAATCAGCAGTTCAGCGGGACGGGCGGGCCGTATCTCGTGACGGTTGACCGCGAGACCTATCCGCCCGGCTTCATGAGCGCCTGGCACACGCACCCCGGGCCCGGCAGTCTCTGCCTGCTCCAGGGGCAGGTGCGCATTGATGTGCGGGGCCAGCCGTCCGTGGCACTGCGGCCCGGCCAGTGCTGGACCGAGCCGCCGGGCGTGGCGCATCGCCCCACGAACCCCGCGGGCACGCCCGCGGTGTGCCTGTTCTACCTCTTTGCGCCCGCCAACCAGCCGCGCATTCAGCCGGCCCCGGCCTCGTCAAGCCGATAGCCGAACAGCCGGCGATGAACGCTGGCGGCTGCAGCCTCAGGGCAGGAGAATCAACCCTTGCGGCTGTGGACCCACCTTGATGGTCTTGGCCACTTCCCAGGTTCCCGTGTCCACCACAGCCACGCTGTTGGCGCGGGTGAGGGAGATGTAGGCGAACTTGCCATCCGGGCGGAAGGCCACGTTGGAAGGGCCCTGGCCCACCGTGATGGTGCGCACAGCCTTATACGTCTTGGCGTTGAAGAGGGTTGCCGTGTCATCGCCGGAATTGGTGACGATGGCCCACGCGCCATCCGGGCTCCAGGCGTTGCTCACCGGCGACTTGCCCACCTTCTGCGTGGACAGCACCGAGAGGTCCGCCGCCTTGAGCACTACGTTGGTTCCGGCCTTGACCGTCTGCACCCACACCGTGGCACCGTCTGGCGACACTCGCAGCATGTGCGGCTTACTGCCGGCTGGGAATGTCACGCGCTTCGTCAGCTGCAGTGTGGCGGCGTCGAACATGGCCACAGTGTCCTGGTCGCGCTCGGGCGTGTAGAGCTGGCTGAAATCGGCCGAATTGTCCAGATCACACGGGAACTTGCCAGTGGGAGCGCCACGGACCACCTTCCCGCTTGCTGTGTCCACAGCCACGAGCTTATTGTCTCCAGCTACGTTGATGCTGGCCGTTTTTTGATCTTTGGACAACACCACGCTGTGGCCGGGGCCGTTCCCCACGGGCACCCGCTTGGTCACTTGCCAGTTGCTGGGGTCGATGCTCAGCACCTGCAGCTTGTTGGCGGGAAAGTCGTAGGTCCAGATCTCTTTGCCGTCCCAGAATGCCTGCCCGTCGTTCAGCCAGCGGATGGCGGCGCCCACGGCCTTGGTGGCGGTCACCTCATTTTTCGCCGTGTCGATCAGCGTCACGCTCTTCGCCCCGACGTCGAAAGCCGCCAGCGTGCCGCTGGGCGTGGCGAAGCTGGCCGACACTGAGGCTGCCGCGCTGCCGATGGCACTCTTGGCCGCCGCCGGCGAGGCGGCCACGCTCCCGGAGGCACTGGCACTGCTGCCGGCCAGCGTTTGCCCGCAGGCCGCTAACCCGGCTGGAGCGAGCGCTGCCAGCAGCAGGAAACGCCGCCGGGTGAGGGGGCCGCGGGCGGCATCGGATACCGGACTCACGGGCGCTGCCGCGTGGTTCGCAAGGGAGGGATCGGCGCTGATCATCCGCCCCATCTTACTCCTGTCCCACTCCCAGCTTGGTGAGCTGGTCCTGCATGCGTGCCATCACCGCCTTGGCATCTTTCGCGGCCTCGCTCTTGCGCAGCGTGATCTTCCACTCGGGCGAGCCCACCTCTTCAATGTCCGCTTCATAGCCGAGCTTGGCCGCTTCCCACGGAATGGTGGACAGCGCCGGTGCGTGATCGGTGAGCACTTCCAGCGTGCTCTCGCCAGCGGGCAACTTCTTCAGCGCTGCCACCGCCTGCATCATGGGGTAGGGGCAGATCTCGCCCCGAACGTCGAGAAAGTTGGACATCACGGAATCCTTTGAATGATTTTTACGCCGCCGAAGGCGCCTATGAGGAGTGACAAGCCGAAGATCCAGCCATTGAGGCCCAGCGAAGGAATGGCTGAGAAGAAGGCACCGATGGTGCAGCCCACCGCCAGCCCGGCACCGTAGCCCATGCCAATGCCACCGGCGGCCGACTGCAGGTAACGCCGCCGCTGGCGTGGCCAGCGGACCTTGAACTCGGAGGCCAGCACCGCCGCGACAAAAGCCCCGGCAATGACGCCCGCGTCCAGAGTGAAGTTCCCAGTTAACCAGTTGCCCCCAGCGGTGAGCACGCAGCCCGCCAACTGGCTGGCCCCGGCGATCGCGGGCGCGCCCCAGCCGAAAAGCGAGGAGCCGCGATCCGCCCAGGAGCTCAGCTCACCGGTTACGCCCAACGGGTGCTGATACGTGAACGCGAAGATGTTGAGCACACCCAGCGCTAACGCGCCGCTCATCATTGGCCAGCCCTTCACGAAGATGCCTCGCCAGCTCTGCGCCACCTTGTCGCTGAAGGTCAGCGCCGGCGGCTCGGCCGCCTTCTTCGGCGTGAACAACGGTGGCCGGGCGGATTCCCACCAGGTGATGCCCAGGTACGCCGCCAGCAGCAGCGCGCCCGTTATCGCCAGCGCGCCGGCGTAGCCTACGGCGCTGGGCAGCCAGATGATGGGTGAGATGCTGATGTTCACCGCGTACCACCAGTTCCAACTGTGCGCGGCCAGCTCCAGCCCCAGCAAAATGCCGCCGAGCGATGCCAGTGAGGCCACGTACCCCTCGCCAACGCGATACATCGTGCCGGAGACACACCCGCCGGCCACAACCATGCCCACACCAAACAGCACGCCACCCAGCACCAGGTACAGTCCCACCGGCGTCACGTGCGCCTGGGTGGGCAGCGCGCCGGCCGTGGGATCCGGCACCGCCTTCTGCATGATGAAGGCGAAGCCCAGGCTGGCCACGGCCATGCCGGCCAGGATGGCCTTCATGTTGCGCCCCTCGCGCATGAGGAACAGGTCGCGAAATGCGGACGCGAAGCACAGGCGGCTGCGTTGAAGGATGAAGCCGAACGTCAACCCAACTGCCCAGAACACTGCCAGGTCGGTACTGATCCCGGCAATGACCACCAGGGCCGCCAGGGCCAGCACCACCACGGCCACCTTGCGCAGGCTGCGCGGGCGGACGGGTGTGCCCGCCAACGGTCGAGCGAGGACCTGACTGCTCATTGTTGACTAAAATGATAGGAAATGTCGACTATCTTCGTCAAGGGTCGCTTCGATCCTCGCCTGGCTCAGCTGGGCGTGCCACTGCTGTTCACCATCCTGGGCCAAACCACGTTCCGCTTCGACATCACCCCGCTGCAGGTCGCGGTTGCCGTGGTTTCGGCGTGGATCACAGAGCTGGTGCTGGCTCGCGCGGCGGACAAGCCGCTGGCGGTGCCGCTGAGCGCCAGCATCTCCGGCCTCAGTGTGGCGCTGCTGCTGCGTTCGGGCGACCTGTGGCCCTTTGCCCTGGCCGGCTTCCTAGCCATCGCCTCCAAGTACATCTTCTGCCTGGATAAGCGGCACATCTTCAACCCGTCCAACTTCGGCATCACCGCCGTGCTGCTGCTGCCGTATGCCGGTACGCGACTCGACCCAGGCGAGTGGCCCACGGCCGGCCTGATCGTGTTCCTGCTGGCGTCGCTGGGCGTGCTGGTGCTGACAGTAGCCAACCGCCTGCCCCTGGTGCCGCCATTCGTGATCGGCTGGGGTGGCGTGCTGCTGCTGCGGGCCGCGATCACCGGCGCGCCGCTGCTGGATTCGGTGCGGCCGCTGTTCACGGGCTTCGCCATCCTGTTCGCCTTTTTCATGCTCACGGACCCCCGCACCACCCCCGCCCACTGGAAGCCGCAGCTGGGGTTCGGGCTGGCGGTAGGGCTGCTCGCCGGGGTATTCAGTGTCTTCACCGTGGCCTATGGCATTTTTGTGGCGCTGGCTATCGTGGGCCTGGCGTACGCGGCAGCTGTGTACTTGCGGCGCACGCCATCGCCGGGGGCCGATCGCCCGGCGAGCCCGGAGCGGCGGGCGCTGCTCACCCAGGTCGGCGCGGCCGCGGCGTCGGTTGGGTTTGTCGCCGCCTGGCCACTGGTGGCACGCCGCGACAACCTGGGCAACCTGGCTGACGAATGGGTGGCCAGCGGTGGTGGCGTGAACCTCAAGCACATGCCCGATGCGTCCGGCCAGGCCACCGTGCCGCTGCGGGAAAACTTCTACTTCGATCTCAACCAGGCCATTTGCTCCGTGGAGAACAACCCGACGGGCTTCGTGATGCCCACGCACTCTGCCGGCAAGGTGGCCATCGCGCCGGGGCAGTTCTTCATGTTCATGGTGGCGCCGGCGATGGAGCGCCGGGCTGTTGCCGTGGCCGCGGACGGCTCGCGCAAGCTGACCATGGAGGGCGACCTGGACTGCACGACCTTCGCCGGCACCAGCAGCAGCAGCTTCGGCTCGCGCACCAAGAGCGAACCGGCCAGCTTTCATATCGAGGCAGTAGATGGTGGTGGCAAGCCGGGCGCGGATGGTCGCAAGCTGGGCGACAGCTTTGCCTTCACGGTGTACTTCCTCAAGGACACCGCCCCGGTGAACTTCGCGATTTTCGGCCCCTCCGCCACCTTCACTGGCGAGATTGTGGCCGGCCGAGTCACCATCCGCACCCTCAAGGAGGCGGCGCAAGCCCAGAACGAGCACGTCGCCTGAGGCGCTGCACAGTGAGCCGCGGGCCAGGACGGCCGCGCCCTGTTCGCCTGGCCCCAATGGCTCGAAGAGGTGTTCGAATTGTGCTTTTGAACGTGGCGGATTACGATAGGAGCAGCCGCGACAACCTGGTGCGCGATAGCGGCCCAGGTGAGATATGTTTACGGCGAAGAGACGCGGGAGGAGTTGACGAGCGATGCTGAGCCAAGAAGAGAACGAGATACTCACTCGGGTCGGCCCGGGGACTCTCATGGGGAACCTGCTGCGGCGCTACTGGACGCCGGCGTGCCTGTCGTCGGAGCTGCCGAAGCCTGACGATCCGCCGATACGCGTGCGGCTGCTGGGCGAGAACCTGGTAGCGTTTCGCGATACCAACGGAAAGGTCGGACTCATGGCCGAGAACTGCCCCCACCGCGGGGCATCGGTGTTCTTCGGGCGCAATGAGGAATGCGGCTTACGGTGTGTCTACCACGGCTGGAAGTTCGATGTGGACGGCAACTGTGTGGATATGCCCAATGAGCCGGCTGAGTCCAGCTTCAAGCACAAGGTGAAGGCCACCTCCTATCCCACTCACGAGTCGGGCGGTCTTGTGTGGGCCTACATGGGCCCCAGAGAGACCATGACCCCCTTCCGGGACTTCGGTTCGGACTCGATCCCTGAGGACCTGTGGCAAGCAGGAAAGCTGCACTCCACATGCAACTGGGTGCAGTCCATGGAGGGGAACCTCGACTCGTCGCACATCTCCTACCTGCACCAGTACTTCGCCATCAAAAATATCCCGGATGACGGCACCGACAGGCCCGGATACCCCACCAATCTCATGTCGATGAAATTCTGGGCACACGATCGGGCACCCCGTTTCGAACTGGTAGATGAGTGGTATGGCTACCGCTACGCCGCGGTGCGAACGACGCCCAACGGCCACAAGCACATACGGGTCAACGCGTACGTCGTTCCCTGGGGGACGTGCGTCGCGTCGATTCCCTTCGGCGGTGGGCAGGGCCTGTTCGTCCCGATCGATGACGAGAACTGCTGGCGCTACAACATCTCCATGCAGCAGGTGACCAACCCCAGCGGTGTCGGCGGCCCAGGCTACCAGGCGGACCCCAACTGGCCCTACGGCACCTTCGGCGGAGGCGGGCGCCGGCCAGGTGGCATGCGTCCCCGCGGTTATACCTCCGACAACGACTACAACATCGACCGCGCGGCGCAAAAGAACGTGAGCTTCAGCGGCGTCGGCGATTTCGTCAGCCAGGACCTGATGGTCACGGAATCGATGGGTCGGATCTACGATCGCAGCACAGAGCACCTCGGCACGACCGATGTCCCGGTCATTCGTATGCGCCGAATCATGATCGACGCCGCCAGGGCATTGGCCGAGGGCAAGGAACCTCCTGCCCTTGCTGGCGTGGCTGGACATGATTTCCGGAGCATTCGGTCGGTCGAGAAGATCCTCGAACCTGGCGAAGATTGGAACAGTCTCGGCACCGCCGAAGATCCTATGGTCCAGGCGGCCCTCTTCGTGGGGGACGCGCGCCGGTAGGAACGAGCTGGTAGGTTTCGGCCGTCTCCTGACCCGCTCCGGGAAGAGGGTCAGGGGATCGGCCGCCAGCGCCTGAAAGCAGGCCGGGGTGCATCGCCACCAGTGCGCTGGCCGGTTCCGTTAGGAGCCGGCCAGCGCTTTAGGCCGGCCGGATGTCCAGCGCGTTGTGCACGCAGGAGAGCATGGCGTAGTAGCCAATCGTCGCCGCCAGATCAATGATGCCGGCATCACCGAGCCGTTGCTGCGCAGCCGCGAAGAGGTCGTCCGGCAGGGCGTGGTGTCGGATCAGTTCGCGCGCGCAGCGCACCGCCAGCAGCTGGTCTTCCGGAGCTGCCGGTAATTCCGTGCCAGCGCTCACGACGGTGATGAATTCGACAGCGACGCCCAGCGCTTTGGTCGCTTTCGCGTGGATGTCCTGCTCATAGGTCCCGCCCATCTCGCGCGCAGCGGTGAGCGCCGCGAGCTCACGGATCTCTGCCGGCAGGGATGCTTCGAAGCGCACGTAGGTGCCCAGCTGGGCGATGCGGCCAGCCGCGTCGGGGTTGTTCAGCAGTACGG
>JBOGTU010000105.1:0-1542 GCA_050695655.1 Chloroflexota bacterium
TACGGCGGCAGCGGCTACGCCGACGGCAGCCAGGATGTGCTGGCGGGACTGGAGCAGCACGGCTTGCCGCTGCAATTAGCCCCGATTGGACTGCAGGAGGACCGCGAACAACTGTTGCCGCCCGCACGGCGGCGCGAGCTGGCGCGGATGCAGCGGCGGCGCTTCGACGCCGCCACCAGCGTGCTCTACCAGTGCGCGCCGGCGGGGGATTTCCTGCTCGAGGTGCCGGCACGGGCACGCATTGGCCGCTCCTCATTCGAGACCGATGCGCTACCGCCCGGCTGGAGCCGGTGCTGCAATGCGCTGGATCAGATCTGGGTTCCCTCCTCCTTCAACCGCGAATCCTTCGCCCGCGGCGGCGTGGACGAGCAGCGCTTGCGCGTAATGCCGGAAGGGTTGGACACCCGCCGCTTCCGTCCCGGCCTGGAGCCGCTGCCGCTGCCAGGCCGGCGCGGGTTCAACTTCCTGTCCATTTTCGACTGGATTGACCGTAAAGGACCGGATGTGCTCCTGCGCGCCTGGTGCCGAGCCTTTCGTCCCGACGATGATGTGGCACTGATTCTCAAGGTCCACAAGTTCGATGACCCCGGCCGGGATCTGGAAGAACACCTGCTCTACGTGTTGGAGCAGGAGCTGGGGGTCGGACTGGACCAGGTTCCCACCATCCTGTTCCTGCGTGGCCTGTTGCCCGCGCGCGACATGCCGCGCTTGTATGCATCCGCCGACTGCTTCGTATTGCCCAGCCGCGGCGAGGGCTGGGGACGGCCATACATGGAAGCCGCGGCGGCGCAGTTGCCGGTGCTGGCCACGCGCTGGAGCGGACAACTGGACTTCCTCAACGAGGAGAACAGCTACCTGATTGACGTGGAGGAAGTCGCCGAGGTACCGCTCGATTCGGACCGCGGGATCTATCTGGGCCAGCGCTGGGCGGAGCCGAGTGTCGAGCACCTGACGCACCTGCTACGGCACGTCTTCGAGCATCGCGAGCAGGCGCACGCCATCGCGCGGCAGGCGCGACGCGACATGGTCGAGCGCTGGGATCGAACGGTGCTGGCGCCGCAGTGGGCGCAGGCCTTTCAGGAACTGCTGCCCTAACCGCAGGCAACTTGGAGACGCCCGGAGCGCCAGCGGGCGTGCGTGGCCGGGGATCGAAGCGCGCACTCCGAGCGACCAACGGGAGCGACCCAGGCAAAAAGTGGCGAGCCACCCGCAGGCTAGCTGCGAGCGGGCTTCCAGGCGGCGAGAAAGCGAATCAGGTCCTCGGGCCCCAGATCGCGAGCCGCCTGCATCGAGCCGTCGTCGGAGCTGGCCAGGAGTTTGCCGCTGCTCGAGAGGACCGCCAGCATGGGCACGCCCTTGCTGATGGTCAGCCCGTACTGCTTGACGATGTCGAGGTTGGCGTTGAACTCCCCTACGTCCACGTTCACGACCTCATAATTGGCGCGCAGCAACGGCGCAAGATCGGAGCGCCGGAAGGCGAGGTCGAGCACGTGGCAGTCGTAGCACCAGTTGCCGCCGAACACCAGGAGCACACGCTTGTGC
>JBOGTU010000106.1:0-18665 GCA_050695655.1 Chloroflexota bacterium
CGCCGCTATCGCGCGGCAGTACTGCAAGCGGCAGTAGAAGGGCGAATTGTGCTCACTGAAGCACAGCTCGCTGCACGTACGGGCCGACCATTTGAGCCAGTCGAAAGGGTGCTAACGGACCTGGGGATCGAGGCAGCAAAGGCGACAACTGGCGAGCAGGGCTCGCTGCCTGCCGGCTGGGCTTGGGGTAGGGTCTCGGACCTGAGTCACGAGATCCGCTATGGAACTTCCGCGAAGACATCCGAAGAGCCCAGCGGCGTCCCAGTATTGAGGATGGGCAACATCCGGGACGGAAACATCGACCCATCCAAGCTAAAGTATCTGCCAACCAAGCATTCAGAGTTTCCAACTCTCCTGCTGTCTAACGGCGACGTGCTGTTTAACCGTACGAACAGCTCTGAACTCGTGGGCAAGACAGCGGTCTATCACGGCTACCCGTCCACCGCATCCTTCGCGTCTTACCTCATACGAGTGCGACTCGGCGCGGCGTGCCGGCCTGACTATCTCGCTTGCTACTTAAATTCAGTGCATGGGCGATCCTGGATTAGATCCGTGGTCATTCAGCAGGTTGGGCAAGCGAACGTCAATGGCTCGAAGCTGGGCGCTCTCACAATCCCTCTGCCGCCGTCAGCTGAGCAGGCACGGATCATCGCCGAAGTTAGCCGTCGCCTCTCGCTGATTTCAGAGCTGGAGCAGGCGGTCAGCGCTAATCTCCGTCGCGCCGCGCGCCTCCGCCAGTCCATTCTGAAGCGCGCGTTCGAGTGCAAGCTGGTGCCCCAGGACCCAAGCGATGAGCCAGCCTCTGTTCTCGTCACCCGCATCCAGGCCGAGCGCGCGGCCTCTCAAATCGGCCGGCGGACCAAGGCCGCGCCTTCCAGTTCGGAGGACGGGGATTCTCGAGTTGGGCGCCGCATTGACCGCGCGAAGCCTGCGCCACGATTGGCATGCTCCAGGCTGCCCGCGATGAATTGCCATATGCCATATTGAAGTGGCCAAATCCGATGAAAGGCCGCGTCCTACACCACGTTCCAGGGATCGAGAATCACGAGCAGCTGAGCGGTTGGCTCAGAACCATCCAGGGGAGCGAAGCTTGAGCGTCATCCAGCCCTCAACTCACAATGCTCTTCACACGGCCAAAACAAACCGCGCCCGCTCGGTTCGTAACATCTCGTACGGAGACACGACCTTCACGCCAACCCCTATGCAGGCATCGGGGATCTTGATTCGCTTCGTCGAGTTTGAGGGAATCTCGTGGCTCACGACCACGTGCTTGAGGGCGTGAGTCTGTGCGACCAGGTAATAGTCCGCTCCTGCCTGGAGAAACGTGCTCACAGCCGCCGGTTCATACGCGCCAGTGGTTGCCCACGTACTTACGACCGCCAGACTCAGCGCGGTTGATGGTTGCGGTGGGAGGAAGAAGCTGGCCCCACGCGCCTGGGCCCACAGCGAAAGATCGTCCCCACCAGCGAGCAGCTCGTCACGGACTTTCTCAATGCTGTAGACCGTGCCCTTCGCATTCTCAGCGTCGAGCCAGTCCCAAAACGCGGGGCAAAAATCGAAACCATAGTGCAGCCTTTTCGCCTGGATGAAAATGTTCGCGTCGAGGACGTAGGCCATCACCTCACCCCGAGGTGATTCGCCAATTCGTCGAAGGTCGAATGCTTCTTGAACCCGAGCATCTGGTAGGCGTCTCGGTGCAGAGTCTGGCCCTCAAGCGTGTTCTCTATGAGTGCCCGCGCAAATCGCTTGCTCACTCTAAGGGGCTGCGTGTTGTAAAAGTTGCCACCCCCGGCCGACGACTGTTCCTCCAACCGCGCGCGAACACGCTCCCACTCCTGCCTGTAGGCCGCCCGAAACTCAGGCTCGGCAAGGTACCCGCCGTCAAAAATGCGTCTCAAGGCAACCAGCGTGCTGACCTTGAACCTTCGTGCCAACGCCTGGAGTTCGTCGGCTGATTGTTCAAGATTGGGGCGCAGGCCCCTCAAGTCAGCGAGGGGTATCAGGAATTCAGCTGCCACCTCGTTGCACCAGCGTTCCACGACGTTCGTAGAAGGAGCTTCCATGTCGGCATTTGAGACGGCAGTTTGCCCGAGCCAGATGTGGGCCAGCTCGTGGGCCAGCGTAAAGATTTGGGCAGCTTTGGCGTCCGCGCCATTTATGAAGACCACGGGCGCGAACTCGTCAACGAGGGCAAAGCCACGAAACTCACGCGGGTCGAGCTTCCGATGGGTGTTGCTCCCGACGATGCCGCTGACCATGACGAGGATGCCGTTCGCGTCAGCCTCGTCTATCAGGCGTCGCAGCGCTTCACTCCAAGACGACCCACGCCGCGAGGCCTCGAAATCAAGCGTTTCACGCATCTGACGAGCAGCCGGAACGACATCCGAATCAGAAGTCAGTGTGCCCACGAAAGGCACGCGCCCCTGCCCCTGTATTCGCGCATAGTCGCGATACCAATCCTGGCGTTGCTGGCACTGATATATCGTGTCGAGCAGGTCCGGACTTGCCTCACCAATCTCCACTCCCCCGATGGTGCGGAAATCTGGGAGCGGCAGGTGCTCTTCGGGAGGCTCGTGTAAAAACAGGTATCCAATTGGCGTATGGGTCGCCTGAGCGAACCTCTCAAGCTGCTTGAGCGTCGGTTGCCTCGTCCCGGCTGCCCAGTCCGGCAGCTGAGGGAACCGACTCAGCAGCTCTTCGGAAGGGACGCGCGAACGATGCCGTGCCCATTCAAGAACCACGGCGCTCGGCCGGATGCGCACAGTCACCGCACGCCCCCACGCGCCAGGCAGGCAGGCGCGCCTAAAAGGCTGGAAATTCGCGAGCGCGGCACAAGTGGATGATATGGGACTGGCCATCCGTCAGCAGTGCAGCGCACCTGCGCACGCGATGCACCAGCGATTCGGCGCGCTCGGGCCGTCCGTTGATGGCAAAATGAGCGCTGATGGCCATCAACAACGCCGCCCAACAGGTTGTCCAGAAGCTCTGGAACTACTGCAACGTCCTGCGGGACGACGGCCTGTCTTACGGCGATTATGTGGAACAGCTCACGAACCTGCTGTTCCTGAAGATGGCGCACGAGCAGACGCTGCCGCCCTACAGCCGGCCATCGCCGGTGCCAGCCGGCTGCGACTGGCCCAGTCTCACCGCGCGCGACGGCGCCGACCTGGAGACGCACTACCTGCACGTGCTGGAAAAGCTCGGGAACGAGCCCGGCATGCTGGGCATCATCTTCCGTAAGGCCCGCAACCACGTGCAGGATCCCGCCAAGCTGCGCCGGCTCATCGCCGACCTCATCGACCGCGAGCAGTGGATCATGCTCGACGCGGACATCAAGGGCGACGCCTATGAAGGGCTCCTGGAGAAGAACGCCCAGGACACGAAAGGTGGCGCCGGCCAGTATTTCACGCCGCGGGCGCTGATCCAGGCCATCGTCGAGGTGATGCGGCCGGCGCCGGGCGAGACCATCAGCGACCCTGCCTGCGGGACCGGCGGCTTCCTGCTGGCTGCCTACGACTACGTGGCTCAGCGCTACCCGCTGGATGCCGACCAGAAGCGGCACCTGAAGCTGGAAGCGCTGCATGGCGTGGAGATCGTGGACGCCGTGACGCGCCTGTGCGCCATGAACCTGCTGCTGCACGGCGTGGGTCCCACGCTGGAGAGCCACGACCCGCCCGTGAGGACAGGCGACAGCCTGGCGGCGGATCCCAGCAGCCGGTTCAACCTGGTGCTCACCAATCCGCCCTTCGGCCGCAAGTCCAGCGTGCTGGTCATCAACGCCGAGGGCGAGCAGGAAAAAGAGGACCTCACAGTGGTGCGCCAGGACTTCTGGGCATCGACCAGCAACAAGCAGTTGAACTTCCTGCAGCACGTGAAGACGCTGCTGGCGGTGAACGGCCGGGCCGCCGTCGTGGTGCCCGACAACGTGCTGTTCGAAGGTGGCGCGGGCGAAGCGATCAGGCGCAAGCTGCTGCACGAGTGCGACGTGCACACGCTGCTGCGGCTGCCAACGGGCATCTTCTACGCCCAGGGTGTGAAGGCCAACGTGCTGTTCTTCGACCGCAAGCCGGCCAGCCCCACACCCTGGACTCGCGAGCTGTGGCTGTACGACTTCCGCACCAACGTCCACCTGACCCTCAAAACGAACCCGCTGCAGCGCACGCACCTGGACGACTTCGTGGTGTGCTTCCGCCCGGAGAACCGGCAGGCGCGCAAGGCGACGTGGTCCGAAGCCCAGCCGGGCGGCCGCTGGCGCAGCTACACCTACGCCGAGCTCATCGCCCGCGACAAGGCCAGCCTGGATATCTTCTGGCTGCGGGACGAGAGCCAGGAAGACTCCGCCAACCTGCCCGAGCCCGACGTGATCGCCGCCGAGATCGCCGAGGATCTGCGCTCCGCGCTGGAGCAGTTCGAGCTGATCCAGAGCGACCTCGAGCGCGCTGTCGATCCCACAGCACCCGATCCAATGACTGCCGCGCAGGAGCCGGCATAGCGTTCTTCAGGCCGGCTCCGGCCAGCGAACGGCCGCCTGGGCGCGGAGATTCGGACGGGCTAGAGCACGCTCAGTCAGCGAGATGATCCGCTCGTCGCCAGCGCGATTGTGGACGGCGAAGGTCAGTGCTGCCGGCAGCACGCGGTAGGGGTGCAACCGGTCCCCCAGCCGCTGCCACAGCTCCCGGAGCAGCCGTGGCTCGCGGGGAACAGTGAGCAGCACAACCTCCTCGCCCCGAGGGCCCTGCTCGATGGTGATGCAGCAGGGCTCGCCATCCTTCGCCATCTGGTTGGCCGGAGGAAGCAATGTCAGGTACGGCGGGCGGCCGCCAGCGGAAAGGGCTCTCGCTTTCATGCTCGCCAGCGTAGGCGCCTGTTATGACAGCTCCGCTGTCACAGCACCTCAGGGACTTCTACCAGCGCACGGCGGAAGAAGCCGCCATCAATCTGGCCGAAGTCATTCGATGTCCACGCGCTCCGCCAGCCAGTTCTCGACCGCCAACCCATCCACGCGAGTGAAGTGCCGAACGTTCGCCGTGACGACTGCCAGGTTGTGCACGATGGCTATGGCGGCGATCCGCAGATCGGCATCTCCGATGGGCGCCCCCTGCTTTTCGAGCAGCGCGCGCAGCTGGCCGTACTCACGCGCGGCCGGCTCATCGAAGGGGAATACAGCCAGGTTTGGCAGAAGAACTTCGTCCAGCCGGCGCAAGAGCAGTTCCGTTCGTTCCGCCGCGTGATAGGCGCCGTAGTACAGCTCGCCCAGGGTGATGCTGGTGGTGCACTGCTCATCCGGCGGGATCAGGGCCAGCCTTGCCAATAGCTGCGCGGCCGGCATTCTGCGCATCAGATTGCTCAAAATGTCCGTGTCCAGCAGATATCTCATTCGGGCAGATCCACACCGCGACCCATGTCGCGCTCCCGGTGCAGGTAGATCCCCGCCACAAGGGCGTCGAGCTCGCTGTCGCTGACCTCTCGCCAGGCTCCAACTAGGGCGAGGGCTCCGCGGCCGTCTCGGGCTGCAGCCCCCGCCTCCAAGCGCTCGAGGTCCTCGACGCTGACCAATGCCGCTGCCGCGCGACCGTGCCGTTCGATAAGGTAGCGCTCCCTGCCATGGGCGACACCGGCCACCAACTCAGAGAGATGGGCTTTCGCCGCGACTGCGCTCACCGATTTCGCGGAAGTGGTCATAATGACCTCAGTATCGCAGATCAGATCAACAAACCAGCACCACGCAGTTTAGGGCGCAGCGTTGCTAAACAGGCATGTCTCCCACCGCGGCCAGCTCTACAAAACGGCAGAGCGCGTTGGCCTGGCGCATGTGTTGAGGAGTGCGGCAGCGAATCGAGAGGAGTGCCGGGCTGCAGATCAGCACCGCCAGGCCTCGGGCGCGGGAAATCGCGACGTTGAGGCGGTTCAAGCTGTAGAGGAACTCCACGTTGCGCGGCAGGTCGGCGGCGCTGGACGTCGCCAGCGAATAGATGACGACCGGCGCTTCCTGGCCCTGGAACCTGTCCACGGTGCCGGCGCGGGCGCCCTGGGGCAGAACCTGGCCCAGGCGAGCCACCTGCGCGTTGTAGGGAGCGACGACCAGGACGTCCTTCAGGGTCATTGGGCGGCCTCTGCCGGCGGCGTCCATCCAGCGGGCTGTCGCCAGTTCGGAAGTGAGGGTGCGGACAAGGGCCGCTTCTTCGGAGGACGAGGAGCGGTTGTGCTGGTGGCTCGCCGGCAGGTAGCGCAGGCCTGCAACGCGGCCCGAGGCGCCGAGCATGGGTAGATCGCCAACGATGGCCTGCCGGCCACACGATGGGTCGGGTTCGAGACGGCCCTCGTAACTGACCTCGGACACGAAGCGGCAGATGCTGGGATGGAGGCGCCAGGTGGCGGCCAGGAACAGGCCCTGGTCCGGTGGGATGGTGGCGTGCTCGCCCAGCAGGTGGCCGAGCGCGGAAGCCTCGGCGCCTTTGGGGTGGATGCCTTTGGTGACTTGCGGCAGTTGCTGGGGATCGCCCAGCAGCACCAGGTTGCGGGCGGCGCCACTGATGGCCACGACGTTCGCCAGTGACATCTGCCCGGCTTCATCCACGAAGAGCGCATCGAAAGCCTGGGCGAGGGTGGCGCGGGCGAACAGCCAGGGGGTGCCGGCAACCACATCGACGCCGCTGGCTTCAACGGCGGCCTCAACCTCCGCGTTGGAGGCAACGCACTGTACGCCGGCGAGCGCGTCGCCCGCGGCGTACGACTCGCCCTCGCTCACTTTTTGAAGGATGCGCAGCTGCCGCCCTTGGGCCCCAGCGGCTCCAACCAGCTCGTCCAGGGCATTGCCAATGGCCTTGTGGCTGTTCGAAGTGACGCCCACGCGTTTGCCGGCGGCAACAAGATCGAGGATCATCCGCGCGGCGGTGTAGGTCTTGCCCGAGCCAGGAGGGCCCTGGATGGCCAGCGTGCCGCCGGCGAGCCGCGGCCCAAGCCGCCGGGCGGCGTCATGCCCGGACTCGCCAGGCCGCTGGAGACTGGCGCCAGGCGTAGCGCCGGCAATGCGCGGCGGATGGCGCAGCAGGAGGTCGGCGGCCGCCTGGTAGGAACCGGCGGCGTCGAAGGCGCTGGTGGCCAACCAGCTGGCGCAGCGCGCCACGCCATCACGGAGGACGTTGCTGTTCCTTGGTGGCGGCGGCACCAGCGCTGATGGATGAGGCGCCGGCGAGCTGGCGGCGCGCCGGAGATCGACCGTGCCTTTGATGTTGTCGATGGCGGCGACGACCCCCGCGGGCTTCTCGGTGCGCGGATCATAGGGCGACGTGCCAGCACTGACCTTGTGCTCCTGCTCGGGATCGAAGTGGTAGCGGTGCACGAGCGAGCGGCTTGCCCGGTCAACAATGCCCTCGTAGGTGAGGCCGCCAATGGCGTCTGGATCGTCCGCCAGCTCTTCGTCGGTTTTCTTCAGGCGCTCGAAATAGGCCCACCACTCGGGCCGGTCCTCGCGGCGGTGCCAGCCCAGCAGCTGGGCCAGCAGCCAGCGGCCCTGCTGTTCCTCCGTCCTGTCCATGGGATCGTCGGGCGCAACGGCCGTAAGCGCGGCAACGAGGTCCGCGGTTTGAGTCTCCTGCTCGTGCTGGCTGCGCGATGGATCCGCCGAACGTGGGCCGGGCCGGGCCAGCTCGCCACAGCTGACCTGAGCATCCAGCCGGCGGTCCTCGAGCCAGTTGCGCAGCCGCCAGGTGGAGATGCAGTCGTCACGGTTGTAGTCCGCGATGTCCCGCAGGATGGTCGACTGCCCTGTCTCGATCCATTCCTCATAGGCAACGATGCTGGAGCCGCCCTCCTTGACAGCGGTCTGCCGCGCTTCCATGTACAGCGGTTCAAGCTTCTTGATGGAATACGACTCCTGCGAGATGCGGATGCCCTGCCGCACGACTCGGTACAGGTCCACGAAGACGCCGCCACGCAGCAGGCTGTCCACCTCGTTCTCGCGGGTGCCGTAGCGGCCCATGAGGCGCTTCACACGGTCTGGCTCGTAGGGTGCGTAGTGGTAGATGTGCAGGCCGGGATGCGTGGCCAGGCGCTCCATAGCCAGATCGATGAAGGCTTCAAAAGCGCGCCTTTCCTGGGCCGCATTGTGCGCCCAGAAGGCGCGGTACAGCGGCTCCTGGCCAACCAGCTCGACGACGCCGAACAGGTATTCGAGGCCGTCGTCGCTGGGCCAGGGATCACCCTCCATATCGAAGAACAGGTCGCCCTCGTCCGGCACCGGCAGGGCGCACAAGCCGCGATCCGGACCGTCCGGGGGCAGGATCTCGAAGTGCACCTGCTCGCTCTGGCGCTGCTGGAGCTGCAGCCGCGCCTGCGCACGCAGCCGCCGCAAAGTAGGGTCACTGACGCGTTCGACGGTCACGGCGTCCTCGCAGGCCGCGAGGCCGGCCAGCGTCGAAATGCCGGCGGCAGCCAGCTTGGGGATCTGGGAGCGATTCAGGCCGGCCACCAGCGACAGGTGGTCGTCGTCCCGGCGCCGCTGCTCGCAGCAGGTGGCCCAGCGGCAGAGCGAGCAGTGATCCACCTTGTTGGGATAGGTGTCGTCCCGCGGCTGCCCGACCGCTGCCATGAACCGCTGCTTCACCAGGCGGTAGTAGGCCGCGTAGTCGGCCAGCCGGTGGGTCTCCACGGTCAAGTCGCCGAGGACCACGTGCACGTGCTCGGGCTCGAGCGCCTGGGCGGCGGCCAGCTGCTCTGAATAGGCGCACATCTGCAACAGCGCGCCCACCTTGACGTGGCGGGCCAGCTTGGTATCGGCGACTTCGTAGCTCCAGGCGCCAAGCGCGCTGGGCTGGTCCACCCGCATCAGAAAGTCGGCATGCCCCAGCCAGCCATCGCGGAAGAAGGTGCCCTGATAGATGACCTCCGCGCCTTGACGCATAGCGGAGAGCGTCTGCTCGTGCTCCTGGATGTGCCGGCTGGTTGAATCGCCGCCGTCTGAGCGGACTTCGACGACCTGCCGCCCCTGCTTCTTCAGGTGCTCCAGGTAGCGTTGCTCGTGCTGCTGGCCACGGCGACGCACCACGTCGCCCTCGGGATCGTCGCGCTCGGGCGGCTGGAGCTCGCCACGCGCCGCGGCCAGCTCCAGCCGCGTGAGATGCTCGCACGCCAGGAAGTTGGTGATGTCGGTGGCGCTGGTGATAAGGCCGTCATGGCTGAGCTGCATGAGCGCAGGCTATTCCTGGCCCGCGACAGCTACGTTGTCGCGCTCGGTGGCAGACACGCGATCAGGCGTACCTGCTCGCCATATTCCGGGCGACAGAGGCTACCTGTGCCCGCAATTCGGCCGGCTGCAGCACCTCCACGGCATCTCCCCAGCCGAGCACCCACGACAGAATTTCCAGGAGCCCGGCGATCCTGAAGCGCAGCTCCAGCTTGCCGTCCTCACGCGGGATTGCCTGCTGCGAGGTATGCCAGCGGTTCTCACGCGCCCGCTCGGCGGCCGGAGCATTGTGAAAGAGCAGGCGGACCTCGACCGGCTCCTCATCGGTCACGATCCACGAGTCACGCAAACGCTCCTGGCCGTCGAAGTCCTCGGGGACGTGGAACGGCTCCTCGGTCAGCCTGGCTTCTTGAATGCGCTCGATCTTGAAGGTGCGCAGCTGGTGGGACTGCGAGTCCAGGCCCAGAACGTAGCAGCTGTGCCCGGCCGGGTGTGGCTCGATGAAATAGGGCGCCAGCGTTCGCTCGGTCTGTTGCCGCTGGCCGTGCGCGTCGCTATGGGCGTAGGTGATGCGCACGCGCTTACCCTCCGCCCAGCCCTGCACCAGGGTGTCGAACACGCGGCTGTAGCGCTCGTCCGCGCGGCGCTCGCCGATGGCGGCTACCGTCGAGTAGACGTGCTGGGCGATCGACTCCGGCAGGACCGCGGCCAGCGAGCCGAAGCCGCGAATCACGTTGTCATCGCGCCGGTCGCTGAAACGCGCCATGAGGCGGGCGCTCAGGTACAGCGTGACCGCCTCGGACAGCGTCAGCTTCAGGGGCGGAAGGAAGGCTCCTGGCAATGCGCCGAACTTGCCGCTCGCCTCCCAAACCGGCAAGCCAAGCTCATCTTCTAACGCGCGCAAGTCCCGATAGGCCGTCCTCACATTCACACCCACGCGCTCGGCCACTTGCTTGGCCGTGAGGCCAGCGGGATGCTGGCTCAGCAGATGTTCCACACGCAGCAGCCGCGCCGTGCGATCGCGCTTCACAAAATCGGTGGCCACTAAATCTCAAGTGAACGGTAGGCGACCGACGGGTCAGCCGTCAAAGGTCACGTGGTGCGCGGCCAACAGCGCCGCCCAGCGAGCAGCGCCAAAACCGGCCTGCCTGTGGGCGAGGTCAGTGAGGGTGCAGAGCAACGAGCGCGGCTGGCCTCGATCACGTGCTGACAATGGCGGTACATCGCCAGGACATCTGGTGCTGGGCGACGTGCCTCCAGGCTCCTCCCGCGACGTCTATCGCTCGGGGAGCTTAGCTGGAGCGGTGCGTGAGGGCGGCCTGGGCGGCGGCGAGGCGGGCGATGGGCACGCGGAAGGGCGAGCAGCTCACGTAGGTGAGGCCCAGCTCATGGCAGAACTCCACGGAGGCGGCGTCGCCCCCATGCTCGCCGCAGATGCCCAGTTTGATGTCGCTCCTCGTGGCGCGCGCCCGCTCGATGCCCAGCCGCATCAGGCCGCCCACGCCGTCGCGGTCTAACGTCTGGAAAGGGTTGGCGGGCAGAATCTTCTCTTCCACGTACTTCATCAGGAATTTGCCCTCGGCGTCGTCGCGGCTGCAGCCGAACGTCATCTGCGTCAGGTCGTTGGTGCCGAAGGAGAAGAACTCCGCCTGCTGGGCAATCTCGCCGGCGGTGATGCAGGCGCGGGGCAGCTCGATCATGGTGCCGAACTTGTAGTCCACCTGCTGGCCCTGCTCCGTCATCACCTGCTGGGCAACCCTTTCCAGCGCCCCACGCTCCACGAGCAGCTCGTTCACGTGGCTCACCAGTGGGATCATGATCTCCGGGTGCACTTCCACGCCCTCCTTGGTGAGCGCGCATGCCGCCTCGAAGATGGCGCGCACCTGCATCTCGGTGATGCCGGGGAACATGATGCCCAGGCGGCAGCCGCGCAGTCCCAGCATGGGATTGGCTTCACGCATGCCCTCCACGGCCTTGAGCAGCTCCTCCCGTTTGGCCAGCCGCTTGGGGTGCTTTTCGCCCAGCCGCAGTTCGGTGACCTCCACCAGCAGCTCTTCGTAGCTGGGCAGGAACTCATGCAGCGGCGGATCGATCAGGCGGATGGTCACGGGCAAGCCTTGCATCACCCGCAGGATGCCCAGGAAGTCCTGGCGCTGGAACTCCAGCAGCTTGGCCAGGCAGCGGTTGCGCTGGGCCTCGTTCTCGGCCAGGATCATCTCCTGGACGATGGGCAGACGGTTCTCCTCCATGAACATGTGCTCGGTGCGGCACAGGCCAATGCCCTCGGCGCCGAACTCGCGCGCCTTCTCCGCATCGCGCGGGTAGTCGGCGTTAGCGCGCACGCCCAGCTGGCGTGCTTCGTCGGCCCAGGCCAGCAGCTGGCTCAGGTGCTGGCTGATCTCGGGCGGAATCATCTTCACCTGGCCCACGATGACCTCGCCAGTGGTGCCGTTGATGGTGATGACGTCGCCCTCCTTCACGGTGGTTGCACCGGCGGTGAACTGCTTGCGCTGCTCGTCCACCCGCACTGCCTCGGCGCCCACCACACACGGCTTGCCCACGCCGCGTGCCACCACGGCCGCGTGGCTGGTGGCGCCGCCGGTGCTGGTGAGGATGCCCTCCGAGGCGATCATGCCCGCGTAGTCTTCGGGATCGGTCTTGGGCCGGACCAGAATCACCTTCTTGCCCGCCTTGGCCCACGCTTGGGCCGTGTCCGCCAGGAACACCGCCTGGCCGGTCGCCGCGCCGGGCGAGGCATTGGTGCCGCGCGCCACCACCGCGTACTTGGCGTCCGGATCCACCCGCGCGTGCAGCAGCTGGTCCACCTGGCCCGGATCCACACGCAGCACCGCTTCTTCCTTGCTGATAAGGCCCTCGGCCACCATGTCCACGGCGACTTTCACGGCGGCGTCGGCTCCCCGCTTTCCGGCGCGTGTTTGCAGCATGTACAACTGGCGCCGCTCGATCGTGAACTCCATATCCTGCACATCGCGGTAGTGGCTCTCCAGCCGGCCGGCGATGTCGGCGAACTGCTGGTACACCTCCGGCAGGTCGCGCTGCAACGCGGCGATGGGCTGGGGTGTGCGGATGCCGGCCACCACGTCCTCGCCCTGGGCGTTCAGCAGGTACTCGCCGTACAGCTTCTTCTCGCCGGTGCTGGGGTCGCGGGTGAAGGCGACACCGGTACCGGAATCGTTGCCCATGTTGCCGAAGACCATAGTCTGCACGTTCACGGCCGTGCCCAGCTCGTGCGAAATCTTATTGTTGTTGCGATAGGCGATGGCGCGGCTGTTGTTCCAGGAACGAAACACGGCCATGATGGCCTGCTCCAACTGCTGGTAGGGATCGGTGGGGAAATCGTGCCCGGTTTCATCGCGCACCAGGCCTTTGAAGGTGCCGACCAGGCGCTTCAGCGTCTCGGGCTGGAGCTCCGCATCGGATGCGGCGTGGGCCTTCTTCTTGGCGCGCTCCAACTGCTTCTCAAAGCTGTCCGCGGGAAGATCGAGCACGATCTTCCCGAACATCTGGATGAACCGGCGGTAGGCGTCGTACGCGAAGCGGGGATTCTCGGTGAGGCTTGTCAGCCCCTGCACGGTATCGTCGTTCAGGCCCAGGTTGAGGACGGTGTCCATCATGCCTGGCATGGAGATTTTGGCGCCGGAGCGCACGGACACGAGCAGGGGATTGTCCGCGGCGCCCAGCTTCTTGCCGGCGCTCTCCTCCACTTGGTGCAGCGCTTCCATGGCCTGATCCCACAGACCGTCCGGCAAGCGCTGGCCGCTGGCGTAGTAGGCGTTGCAGGCCTCGGTGGTGATGGTGAAGCCGGGCGGCACTGGCAGGCCCGCGCGCGTCATCTCGGCGCAACCGGCACCTTTGCCGCCCAGGAGATCGCGCATGTCAGCGCTGCCTTCGTTGAACCCGTAGACCCACTTCGTCATAGCCTCACTATTATCCGATCCACGTCCAGCCGATTCACGCCGAGCCGATTCACAGCCAGGCAGCGCGGCATTCCCCCGATCCCGCGCCGCGGATACCGCCGCGCCAGCGAGCAAGAAGAGTGCCGGGAGGCCGCGAGTAGCGCCAAGCATTAAGATTTCCCGCATGCGGGGCCTGGCCGGCAAACTCCGCGTACTGCTGCAGCCCAAGGCCGTGGTGGGGCTGGCGCTCAGCGGCATCCTGCTGGGCTTCGTGGTCAACTGGGCCAACGTGGGCATGGTGGGCGCGGCGCTGCGGCGCTTCCCGCCGATCCTGCTGCCGGTGCTGTTTGGCCTGGCCGTGGCGCGCGAGGCCATCCGCGCGCGGGAGTGGCGCTACTTGCTGGGCGAGCTGCGGCTGCACCCCAGCTGGCGCCACACGCTGCTGGCGGTGCTGCTGGGCGACGGCAGCCAGATCCTGCCGGCGGGCATCTACATCCAGAACTGGCTGCTGCAGCGCACGGAGGAGGCCGACGTTGGCGTATCCCTGGCGGCCACGCTCGGCATGCAGCTGCTGGAAGGCGCCGTGGCGCTGGCTGCCCTGTGCGTGATCGGGGTGCCAGGGTGGGGCTGGCTGCGACCGGCCGCGCTGGTGGTGGCTGGTGGGTACGTGGTCTTTCTGCTGTTGGTGACCCGCCCCGCGGTGGTGCGCTTCGTCGAGCGGCACGCGGTGCGCGGGGGTCTGGCTGGCCTGCTCCTGCGCGAGCTGGAGAACTTTCTGCAGGGGCTGGATCATCTGCTGGTGTGGCCTGTTATCGGGCGGGCCTGCGCGCTCACGGTGGCGTACCTTGCCTTCACCATCTCCTCCTTCTGGGTGATTGTGCAGGCCTACGGGCTGGCCAGCATCGGGCCCCTGCAGGCGCTGGCTATCTACGCCTTTGTGCTGGCCATCATCATCATCAATCCATTGCCTTCGGACCTGGGCATCAGCGAGCTGAGCGGCACGGGCATCCTGCTCGCCTTCGGCGTACCCGTGGCGGAGGGCCTCACGGTGATGCTCATCGCCCGCTTCAGCCTGCTGCTCTCGGTGGACGCCCTGGCGCTGGGCGCCACAGCCGCGCTGCGGGGCTCCATCCGTCCCATCACCCCCAGAGACAGCCCCGAGCAGGCAACTGGGGTGCTCAACGCCTAGAAGTTCGGCCTATTGCCAGCCCATGCTGTGCAGCAGCTCGTCGCCCACGAGGCCCAGCTGCACCTGGCCCGGCTGGCCGGCCAGCTCGGGGTGGTATTCCATGCGCGCCCGCTCGAAGTACTGCACGGTATGGCCGCTGGCATCCACGTAGGCATCTGAGATGGGGTAGCCGAAGAAGCCAACGCCACCGTTGGCCTGGAACTCCTGCAAAAAGGCGAACGCCACGATGTGATGGGTTTGTGGGAAGTACTGCTGCTGGTTGCTGTTCGGCGTAGGCGCGCTGGTGGGGAAGTTCTGCCCCCTGGTGAGCTGCGAGCCGATGGGCTGCAGCTGCACTTCGTTGGGTGTGCCGGCGGCCTCGGGGTGGTACTCCATCACCGCCCGCTGGAAGAACTGCACGGTTTTGCCGTTCAGTGTCATGGCCTCCGTGCGCGGGTAACCCAGCACATTCACGCCACCCAGTGCAGTGAAGGCTTTGAGGAAGGCAAAGCCCACGTTGTGCCCGGTGATCTTGAAGAAGCTGATACCCGGACCCGCAACGGATTTGGTGGGATCCGTCGGGGAAGCCTTGCCGGTGCCTTGCTGCACGTAGAATGAGGTGCCCTGGAAGGCCGGAAAAGCCTCCAGCACCGCTTTGCCAAAGCTCTGCACTGTGCGATCGCTGTGCTGCACCTCATCGCTGGTTGGCGGCCCCAGCGTGCTGAGCCCACCGTGCGCCCGCCAGTAGTCCAGAATGCCGTTCGCCACCACGTGGCCGGCGCGGGTGAAGTACACCGCTTCGGGCGATAAGTTCAGCACGTCGCTGATGTTGGTTTCGTCCACGATCATCGGCGCGCCGCCGATGATGCCGTTCGTGGCGCCGGGCAGGTCGATGGTGGCCTGGGGCAGCTGGCCCAACGTGAACGACGGCGCGGGAATGGCGCTGCTCACGCCCAGCGGAGTGGTGACTGTCGCCTCGTTGCTGAGGTAGGGCACCGTGGCCGTGGTAGCGCCGGGAGAGGTGTTCACCAGCACCCAGGTGCGGCTGCTGCCGCGGTTCATCTCGATCACATCCACGCCGTTGCTGTTGCTGTAGGTCACGTTGCCGGGATTGGCGAAGTGGCTGGCCGCCACCTGGTAGGCCACGTACTCCGGCCGCAGCGTGCCATCGTTGCGCACCATGCCCCAGGGCATGTTCTGCGTGATGTCGCCATCCACCAGCTTGTACACGCTGATCTTCTGCACACCCGCGGCAATGGCCATGGCGAAGGCGCGAATGATGTAGTCCGCCTGCTCGTACAGCGAGGCCCGGAACGCCCCCGGCGGCGTTACGTTACCGGGATCGTCGTAAGGCAGCACATTAGTCTCGGATATCCAGATCGGCTTGCTGATGCCGAAGTTGGTCATGATCTGCTTGTACACCTGGGGCACGCGATACAGGTCCAGCGGTGAGCTGTAGAGGTGAATGTCCACGGCATCGAAGTAGAAACCGTTGGCTTTGGCATTGGCGGCATCGTCCTTCATGGCCGCTTCGAGGGTCCGTTGGAAGAAGAGTGTGCGGCCGGCATTGACGTCGGCCCAGTACGTGGTGCCGGCGAAAACGACCTGGGCCTTGGGGTTGGCGGCCTTAATGGCTTGGTCCGCGTCCTTCAGCAGGTAGTAGTAGTCCTCGGCGGTTCCGGCCCAGGTGCTGAGCGCATCGCCCAGGGGAAAGTCCGGTTCGTTCCAGATGATCCACGTGTTCACCCGGCCGGCATAGGTCTGTGCCAGCTTGTACACGAACTGGCCCCAGTAGTTAGTGGGGTCGTTCCAGGGCAGGTGCAGGTTTCGCGGCACGGAGCCTTGGTTCACGGCCCAGGCGGGAGGGTTGCCGATTTGCCCCACCACCTGCATGCCATCGGCCAGCTCCTGGGCCAGCTGCGCGTCGGAGATTTTGAACTGCCCCGGCAGCCAGTCCGTAGGGCCGTTGGGCTGCGCGTCTTCCCAGAAGAAGGGCACGCGCTCCCAGCGGGCGCCGGCATTCATCGCCAGCGTCGGGTTCTCGAAGGCCTGCACGATGCCGAAGCGAGGATCCTGGCCGGCCACCGGCGGCAACGGCGCCACGGATGCTGGCAACGCCGAGCTGCCATCGCTGGCGCTGGGCGCGGCCGGTGCCGTTGCGGAATCCGCCCACACGGGGCCGGTGCTGGCCAGCAGCAGCAGCGCCGAAAGCCATACGGAGGCACTTCTCACGCCCATAAACCTACAACCTCCATGATGTCGCCCGCCTGCCGCGCGCGGCAGAAGTCCTGATGGTTGGCGGTTACTGCCACCGCGCGGAAAGGGGCGCCCCCGTGTACCGACGGCGACTCAGCCTTGATCCTTGAGCCCAATCGTCGCGGTGATGCAGGGCTCATTGCCAAGGGCAACGGTGGTGTGGCCCCTGCCGGTCACATCCTCCACCAGGCGCGCGTCACCCGGCCCAAAGACCTTGGTGGACCCATCCTCGAAGCCGATCTGCAGCTGGCCGGAGAGGATGATCACAAACTGCCGCTGTGGCGCCGGGTGCCAGTCCTGGACCACGCCCGGCGGCCGCGACCCGAACTTGATCTGGGTGACATCCAGCCCGGCCGTCCAGTGCGGCGCGGTGGCCAGGTCGATCGTCTCCCAGCGCGCCTTATTCTGGGCGTCTGTGAACATGCGATAGGTCGGCAAAAGAGACAGCCCTCCCTCAGGTAGTCGCGAAGTGGGACCTGCCGGATAGCCGGCCGGTCAATCGCGCAGCTTCAGTGCGCGCTCTACAGGGGCCAGGTCAAAGGGGTGGTCCAGCTGCACGTGCAGCCGCTGCATGCCCACGGCCAGATACTCATCAATGCGATCCACCGCGCCGGGCGCGATGTTGCTGGTGCGTTCAATGGCTTTGGGGTCGCGCCCCAGCTTGGCACACCACTCATCGAGCACCTGGTTCTTGTGGCGCAGCACGTCCGGCGCACCGCCGCCGTTCCACATGTCGGCGAACTCGGCCGTCAGCCGCAGCGTCACTTTCTCACCGCCGCCGCCGATCATGATCGGCACGCGGCCGATAGGCGGCGGATTCAGCTTGGCCAGGCGGCTCTTCACCCGCGGCAACGCCTCACGCAAGTTGCGCAGGCGCTCCGCCGGTGTGCCGAACGGATAGCCGAACTCGCGGTGATCGCGCTCGGAGTTGCCGGCCCCCAGGCCTAAAAACACGCGCCCCCCGCTGATGTGATCAACGGTGCGGGCAATGTCCGCCAGCAGTTCGGGGTTGCGGTAGCTCACGGCATCCACCACGGGGCCAATCAGCGCCTGGTGCGTATCGCAGGCCATGGCTGCCAGCAGGGACCAGCACTCAAAGTGCGTGCCCGCGGGATCGCCGAACAGGGGGTAGAAGTGGTCCCAGGTGCTGATGCTGTCCACGCCCATGCGGTCCAGCTCCGTCCAGGCAGTGCGCATAGCTGCCACCGTGGTGTGCTGCGGCCGAATGTGGACCCCGAGCTTGAAGCGTGCCATCGCTCCCTATTGTGCCCTATCCCGCATATCCTCGATCGCGCCCTGTTTCGTGCAGGTGCCCTTACTCCATCAGCGCAACGGCGGTCTTGGCGCTGGTGGTGGGGCTCACGCGGGGGCGGCCGAGCGACGAAAGCAGCGCTATCACGGCCAGCGCGGCGATCACCAGATACGTGTCGTGCAGGCCAGCGATCTGCGCGGTGGCGCTGCTCGGATCGATGCCCAGGCGGTGCGCATCGGCCAGGCGGCGCAAGGTCCAAATGCTGGCGGCCACGGCGGTGCCGAGGGTGAAACCCAGGTTGCGGATGAAGGCCAGCGTACCCACGGCCAGGCCGCGATCCTCCACCCGCACGTGCTCGTAGGCGGCGCTGGCGTTGGGGGAGATGAAGAGCCCGCTGCCGATGCTCAGCACCACGATGCGGGCCATGATGTCGATGGGCCGCCAGCTCAGCTGCAGGCTGCTGAGCAGCAGGTAACCGCCGGTCATACCCGCGGCCCCGATTGCTGCCACGGCTCGCGTCTCGAAGCGGTCGCTCAGCCAGCCGCCCAGTGGCGACACCAGGGATGAGGTGACGGAGCTGGCCAGCAGGATCAACCCCGCCTCCGCCTCGCTGCGCCCCTGGATGCTCACAAGGAAGAAGGGCAGCAGGAAAAGATTGCTGGATCCGCTCATGGTCTGCATGGTTTGGCCAATCAGCGCCGGCGAGAAGCCGGGCGTGCGGAACAGGCCGAAGCGCAGCAGGGGAAAACGGGCGGTGAGCTCGCGCAGCACAAAGGCCGCGGTCAGCGCCAGGGTCAGCGCAATCAGCCCCAGCACCCGCGGCGTCCAGCCCTCCTGCTGTCCGGTGTTCACTGCCAGCAGCAAGCAGGCTATGCTCAGGCCCACCAG
>JBOGTU010000107.1:0-21709 GCA_050695655.1 Chloroflexota bacterium
CGGTCGAAGCCCGCCGCGATGACGGTGATGCGGACCTCGTCACCGAGGGAGTCGTCGATCACCGCGCCGAAGATGATGTTGGCGTCCGGGTCAGCGGCTTTGTTGATGATCTCCGCCGCGTCGCTCACTTCCTGCAGGCCCAGGTCCGTGCCGCCGGTGAGGTTGAAGAGCACGCCGCGTGCGCCGGTCATGTCGATGTCCAGCAGCGGGCTGGAGATGGCTGCCTGCGCGGCCTCCACCGCCCGGTTCTCGCCCGTGCCGCGGCCAATGGCCATGAGGGCCGACCCGGCGCTGCGCATGATGGCCTTCACATCCGCGAAGTCCAGGTTCACCAGGCCAGGGATGAGGATCAGGTCCGAGATGCCCTGGATGCCCTGGCGCAGGGTGTCGTCCGCCATGCGAAAGGCATCGGCCACGGTCGTCTTCTTGTCCACTACCTCGCGCAGCCGTTCGTTGGGGATGGTGATGAGCGTATCGACGCGCTCCTTCAGCGTCTCCGCTCCCTGCTCGGCCACCTCACGCCGCTTGGCGCCCTCCCAGTTGAAGGGCTTAGTGATGATGCCCACAGTCAACGCGCCGATTTCGCGGGCGATCTGCGCCACTACCGGCGCGGACCCGGTGCCTGTGCCGCCGCCCATGCCGGCTGTGATGAACACCATGTCCGCGCCCTTCAGCGCGTCGTAAATCTCCTCGCTGGATTCTTCCGCGGCTTTGGCGCCCAGCGCGGGGTCGCCACCCACGCCCAGGCCTTTGGTGAGCTTGTCGCCGATGCGGATCTTGGTGGGCGCTTCAGAGAGGACGAGCGCCTGAGCATCCGTGTTGATGGCAATGAAATCCACACCACGCACGCCCGCCTCAATCATCCGATTGACCGCGTTGCTGCCACCGCCGCCACAACCAATGACCTTGATCTGGGCGAATTCTTCAACGTCGCGAACTGCTTGCATGTAGCCCTCCACAGTGCCCCCTTTGCTTTTGGTCTTAGGGTAGGAACGATCTGAGCCAGTGCATGGCTCGGCCGAAGTTGTCGTGTGAGCGAGGCGCGTGGGTCTCGAACGAGGTGGACGCCGCGGAGGCGTAGGTCAGGCCCCATCGTACCAGCCCTACCGCGTTGGCATACGCGGGCCCGGTGATGGTGTCCACCAACCCTTCCAGTTCAAGCGGCACGCCCACGCGCACCGGCATGTCCAGGATGGCGGCCGCCAGGTCGGTGATGCCCTGCATTTGCGCCGTGCCGCCAGTGATGACCGCGCCGGCCGGCAGCTTACCGAGTGCATCTGAGGCGCGGAGCACATCCTTCACCATGAGGAAGATCTCCTCGACGCGCGCCTCAATGATGGTGCACAGCTCGGCGCGACGGTAGTTGGACACGCCATTTTCGGACGAGAGATGTATGGGTTCGTCCGTGAGCACGCCTTCGGTGGTGGCGCGGCCGAAACGCACTTTCAGCTCCTCAGCCGTTTCATAGGGTGCCCGCAGGCCAATGGCCAGGTCGTTGGTGATGTGGCTGCCGCCCACTGGCAGCACGGCCGTGTGCCACACGCTGCCGCCAAGGAACACCGCTACGTCCGTGGTGCCGCCGCCAAGGTCAATGAGCACTACCCCGGTTTCGCGTTCGGACTCGCTGAGCACTGCCAGGGCCGAGGCCAGGGGCTCCAGCACCAGGCTCACGCCGTCCACGCCGGCGCGCTCAACGCACTTCACCAGGTTCTGGATGGTGCCGCTGCCGGCGCACACGATGTGCGTTTCCACCTCCAGCCGCGACCCCGTCATGCCCACTGGGTTGCTTACGCCGTGAAGCCCATCCACAACGAAGCCGCGCGGGATGATGTGGATCACATCGCGGTTGCTGGGGATGGCCACCGTTCGCGCCTGGTCCATCGCCCGGTCGATGTCCTGCTGGGCGATTTCGTGGCTGGCCACGACCACAACACCCTTGCTGTTGTCGGACGTGATGTCCTGGTTGGCGATGCTCACGTTCGCCTCTTCGACGGCTATGCCGGACACGCGCTGGCACTTTTCGATGGACCCGGCGATGCACTGAACTGCTTCGTCAATGTCTACTACCAGCCCTTTTCGCAAGCCCTGTGAGGGGGTGACGCCCACCCCCAGGATGCGGAGCCGGCCACCGTTGCCCGGCTCCCCTATAACGGTGCAGATCTTGGTCGTTCCAACGTCTACACCGGCAACAGTCTTAGGCACGCAGCTCGCCTTCCTGGTGCGGAGTCTGTGGCCCCACCGCGGTGTCCAACAGTGTCGCCGGCGGCCAACTCACAAGATGTTCAGTCTTCGCCGGATTATAGGGGTCGCTCTGCGCGGCGCACGATGGCACTGCATCAACCGGCCCGGTAGTAGGGGGTTTTGTAGCGCATATCGACAAAAGAGGGCAGAGCGCTTTGGCCTTTCGTCTGCCGCAGGATGGCTTCCAGCTCGGCCATCTTGAAATCCAGGTTGACAGGCGGGCCAAACATGGCGATCAGGTTGGGCGCGGCCAGCACGCTCAGCCCGTTGATCCGTGAATAGCGGATCGCGCGGATTTGCAGCCCCAGCTCCTTGGGCAGCAGCAGCTGCAGCTCTTCGGCGCCTCGCAGCACGGCTGGGTCCACCGTTTGTCCCGGTCGCGGCGCTGGCCCATCCTCGCTGCCGACAATCACCTTGAGGCCGGTGGCCGATCCCTGGTCCAGCACGGTGCCGTCGGCTGCTACACGGAACACGCTGGACCCCACCACCCAGGCCGCTTCCGGCTGGCGCTGCCGTACGTCAATCTCCAGTGTCCGTGGCAGGGTGGCTCGCACCGTGACGGACTGCACCAGCGGTATGTGGCTGAACTGCTGCTCCAAGCTGCCGGTGCTGAGTGCCAGCAGCGATACCGCCAGAGGATTGGCAGCGCCGCAGTGGAAGGTGAGTGCGCCCGGCGCGGTTGCCCCCGCCTGGCAGCCGGGTTCAACAGCGTCCACCAACTGGCGCGCCAAGCTGGGTGATGCGCCGCGCACGGTCACATCCGCCACCTTGAGGCGGGGCGAGCGGAAACCAAACACCAGCGCCGCGCAAGCTGAGCCCAGCAGCAGCAGGAGCGAGCCATTGATCAGCACGCGGCGTAAGCCGCTCACTGGGCGCGGCAGTGGGTCGCGCCGCACGCGAATCTCGCGCGGGCGATCTACGACCACGCTGGCCGTGCGGGTGTGTCGCGCACTACCCCGCCCTGAGCGCGCTCTTCGCCGCCCCGCGGGCGCTCCTGGCGACCGTTCGCTCATCACTCCCACTCTCCCAGCAGCTGCACTTCCAGCTCCAGGGGTTCCTGCACGGCTGCCTGAGCCGTTCTGATCAACGACAGAACATCGGCCGCCGTGGCGCCGCCCAGGTTGACGATGAAATTCGCGTGGCGCGCGGATATCTGAGCCTGACCGGAACGCTGGCCCTTGAGGCCGGCCTGCTCGATGAGCCAGCCGGCGGCCGCCCCGGCGGGGTTCTTGAACATGGAGCCGGCGTTGGGCAGCTGCAGCGGTTGTGACTGCCGGCGCCGGCGGTTAAGCTCGGCCGATTGCGCCAAAGCCTCACGCTGGTGCAACTGCAGCGTGGCGCCCAACACCACCTCGCCCGTTTCGCGGAAGCGGCTGTGCCGGTAGCGCAGCTCCAGCTCGGCGGCGGGCGCGGTGCACACCTGCCCATCGCGCGCCAGATAGCGCACGGCGCTGAGGTTATCGGCCAGGCACCAGCCGTACGCGCCGGCGTTGCTGAACACGGCGCCACCAACGCTGCCAGGGATGCCGGTGGCGTACACCAGGTCGTGAAAGCCTTGCTTGATGGCCTCGTGGGCAATGCGCGGCAGCATGGCACCCGCCTGCGCCTGCACGCACAGTGCCTGATCCACCGCAACGCCGGCTGCCTCTGGTGACAGCTGGCTGTTCACGGCCGCGCAGCGGTTGTGGATCACCAGCCCGCGGAAGCCCCGATCTGCCAGCAGTACGTTGGAGCCGTTGCCGAGCATGAGCAGGGGCAGATCGATCTCCCAGGCACGACACACCAGCTCTCGCAGCTCCGCCTCGGCCCGCGCGGTGGCAAAGAAATCGGCCGGCCCTCCCACTTTGAGCGAGGTGAGCGGTGCCAGCGGATAGTCGTCCTGCACGGCCGGGCCCAGGTGGCGCAGGATGGCGGCTTTATCCACGCAGGCGCTCCAAGAGCAGCGGAGGCAGCTCGGTGATGGTCCCGGCGCCCATGGCCACCACAATGCTGCCGGGGGGCGGGTCAATGTCCGCGGCGGCGTCCATAAACGAGGGCACGTACGCTGCCTGCATGGCGGCGGCCAGATCGGCCGAAGTCTTCTCGCGCCGCTCCTCGCGACCGGCGGGCGAATACGTGTCCACCACGATCACCTGGTCCGCTGCATCGAAAGCGTGGACGAAGTCATCGAAATGGTCCTTCGTGCGCGCGTACAGGTGCGGCTGAAAGATGACGATCAGGCGAGCAGGCGCGAGCTCGCGCAGCGCTTGCAGGCTGGCCCGTACTTTGGTTGGGTGGTGCGCGTAGTCGTCGATCACGCGCACGCCGCGGGCCTCGCCCACCAGCTCCAGCCGCCGCCGGGTGCCCCGAAACGTGGCCAGGGCCTTCAGGGCGACGGCTCGTTCCACACCCAGCGTGCGCGCCGCGGCTAGCGCCGCCGCCGCGTTGGCGCGGTTGTGTGCCCCCGGAACCCCCAGCTTGAGGTCTGGATTCGTGGCCGGCGAGAAGGATACGGCGCGCACGCCGATCTGCCGGGCGATGGCCTGGCATTCCAGATCGTCCTCATTCAGGATGACGGTGCTTTCGGGCGCGGCCGCGAACTGCTGAAACGCCTCGCGCAGCGCGCCCATGGTGCCGTACAGGTCCAGGTGGTCCGCCTCGATGTTGGTGATGACCCTCGTGCGTGCTGACAGCTGGAGGAACGAGCGATCGAACTCATCGGCCTCGGCCACAAAGTGCGGCCCGCGGCCCAGCCGGGCATTGCTGCCCAGCTCCAGCAGATCGCCGCCGCAGGCGATGGTTGGGTCCAGCCCGGCGGCGCTGAGAATAGTGGCGATCATGGCGGTGGTGGTGGTTTTGCCGGCGGTGCCCGCCACAGCCACGCCCCAGCGCTGCGCCATGAGCTGGCCCAGCAAGACGGCGCGCTTGACGATCGGGATGCCTTGCGCCTGGGCGGCGCGCAGCTCGGGGTTGCTTTCCGGCGCGGCCGAGGTGGCGACCACGAGCCTGGCTCCTGCCACCTGCCGCTCGTCGTGCCCGCGAAAGATGCGCGCGCCGAGGCGAGCCAGCTCCTCGGTGTTGCGATTGCTGGCCAGGTCCGATCCCGAGACGGCGCAGCCATCCTCCAGCAGGATCTTGGCGATGGCGCTCATGCCGATCCCGCCCACCCCCACAAAGTGCACCGGTTGGCCCGGCACCTGAAAGCTCAAGGCGCGCTCAGGCCGCCAGCCGCAGGAGCTCTTGCGCGATGTCCTGCGCGGCATAGGGTCGGGCCAGGGAGCGCATGGCGCGGGCCATAGCTGCCAGGCGCGGACGATCGCGCAGCAGGTCCAGCACCAGCGGGCGCAATTCGCCCGCCGCGGCGCGCCCTGGAGAAACAGTCATCGCGGCGCCGGCTTCCACGAGCACGGCCGCGTTGAAGCGCTGATGGCCGCCGGCGAATGCGCCTGGGACCAGCACGGCGGGCAGGCCCACCGCCGGAAGCTCGCCCAGCGTGGATGCGCCTGCGCGGCAGAGCGCCAGGTCGGCCGCGGCCAGCCCCAGCGGCAGGTTGTCCATGAAGGCGTGCACGTGGTAGCTCGCGGTCGCCTTGGCCTCGTATTCCGGCACGTCCGCCGCACCGCACACGTGCAGCACTTGCACTTGTGGCAGCAGTTGGTCCAGCATGGCGGTGAGCGCCTGGTTCAGCGCGCGCGCACCCTGACTGCCGCCGAAGACGACGAGCAGAGGGCGTGTGGGATCGAACCCCAGGTCTTGCTTGGCCTGCTCCCTGACGGGCTGCGCCAGCAGCTCTGCCCGCACTGGATAGCCGGACACCAGGCACTTGTGGGCCGGCAGGCCCACCATCGCCCGCGGCACCGGCACGGCGATGCGCTGCGCCAGGCGCGCTTCCAACCGAATGGCGAGCCCCGCCGTGGCATCGGCCGAGAAGAGCAGCGTGGGCCGCCGCTGGCTCCACGCGGCCAGGATCACCGGCACGGAGGCGTAGCCGCCGGCAGTGAAGGCTACGTCTGGCGGGGAGGCTCGCAGCAGGCGCCAGGCCTCGGCGGTGGCTGTCGCCATCTTCGCTGCGCCGCTGGTCAGTTCCCGAGGTCCGCGGCCGCGCAGACCTGACACGTGCAGCCCGATGGTGGGGATGTTCCGCTGGCTCAGGATGTGGCGCTCGATGGCGGAAGACGTGCCGATGTGCACCGCCGTCACCTCAACCCCGGCCTGCATGCGCAGCGAATCCAGCACGGCGAGGGCTGGGTACACGTGCCCACCGCTCCCGCCCCCGGCGATGAGCAGATGCAGTCGCTTCAGCGGCTTCCTCCTTTCGGTCGCGGCTGTACTTGGTGACGTTCAGCAGCACGCCCATGGAGGCGAACGACACCAGCATGGACGATCCGCCGTAGCTCACCATGGGCAGTGTGATGCCCGTGAACGGCAGTGTGGACGTGACGACGGCGATGTTCAGCAGCGCCTGGATCACCAGCTGGCAGCTGATGCCGATGGCCAGCAGCGAGCCGAACGCATCCGGCGCGAGCCGCGCCGCCCGCAAGCCGCGGTAGGCCAGCAGCAGAAACAGCAGCAGCACGCCTACGCCGCCGATGATCCCCAACTCTTCACCGATGATGGCGAAAATCGAATCCGTATAAGGGAAAGGCAGCCAGAACTTCTGCTGACTCGCGCCTAAACCTAACCCCCGAATGCCCCCATCACCCAGGGCGATGAGCGATTGGACGACGTGATAACCGGTGTTGGTGGGGTCGCTCCAGGGGTTCATGAAGGAGCTCAACCGGCCCTGGCGGTACTTGGATTCCAGCGCCAGTACCAGGAAGCCGGCAGCGCCCAGCAGGGTGAGCGGCAGCAGTTGCCGCAGGCTGGCGCCGGAAACGAAGAAGATGGCGAAGGCGGTGGCGCCGATGACGATAGCCGTACCCATATCCGGCTGCTTGATGATGAGCCCCAGGATGAGGCACAGGATGATGGCGAAGGGCGCCAGGCCGTAGGCAAACTCCCGTACCCGCTCACCTTTGCGCGCCAGCCAGTCGGCCATGTACAGCACAAGGGTGATCTTGATCAGCTCCGACGGCTGACCGATCTTGATGTTGTGCACCTCGATCCATCGTGTGGCACCCAGGGCATGGCCGCTCAGCCCAGGGAGAAACACGGCAACCAGCAGGGCCACGCTGCCAAGGAGCGCCACAATGGAGAAGCGCCGCCAAGCGTAGTAGGGTACCCGCGTGAGCAGCAGCATGACCACCAGGCCTAGGGTGCACCAGATCAGCTGCCGCTGAAAGAAGTAAGCCTGGTCGTTATAAGCCTTGTAGGCGGCCATCAGGCTGGCGCTGTAGACCATCACCACGCCAATGCACAGCAGCGCGAGCGTGATCACAACCAGCGTGTAGTCCGGCGCGTGTGGTGCGCTGGGGGCCCCGGCCTCACCCAGCGGAGCAGCGCCGCGCGGGCGGATGTCAACCCGCCGCCGCACAGGGTCTGGAGCGCTGCCCAGGGGCACGCGAGGGCGAATGTTCACCAGCGTGTTCACGTGAGCGCCTCCACCGCCGTGACGAAGCATTCACCCCGCTCCTCAAAGTCGCGAAACATGTCGTAACTGGTGCAGGCCGGAGAAAGCAGTACGACATCGCCCTCCCGCGCCTGCTCCGCCGCGAGCTCCACAGCCAGGCCGAGATCGTTCGCCCGCCGCAGCCACGGCTGGCTTACGCCCAGGCGGCGCTTGGCGGCCGCGAATGCGCCTTCGAGCAGGCTCGCTGCCTCGCCCACGAGGATGGCGCCGCGCACTTGTGCGCACACACGTTCCGCCAGTTCATCGACCGGCAGGTGCTTGTCGCGCCCACCGGCGATGAGCACGATGGGTCGCTCGAATACGGCCAGCGCCGCCAGGGTGCGCTCCGGCGCGGTGGCGATGGAATCGTTGTAATAGGCCACACCACGCAGCTCGCGCACCAGTTGCAACCGGTGGCGCACCCCGGTGAAGCGGATGGCGACGTCTCGAATGGCCTGTGGCGCGATGCCGTGCGCCAGGGCAATGAGACTGGCCGCCAGCACGTTGTCCACATTGTGGCGGCCGGGAATCTGGAGCTCACCCAAGCGGCAGATTTCGTGCTGAGCATCATGCGTGCGCAGCAGCAGCCGGTCGCCCTCCAGGTGCGCATCACGGCCGTTGAAGTACAGGGTGCGCGCGGGGGTGTGAGCGGCAAACGCGCTGCTGTTCGCGTCGCGCCCGTTGAGGATGGCTACGTCTGTGGCCGCTTGGTGCCGCACAATGTTGGCTTTGGCATTGATGTAAGCCTGCATGGAGGGATGCCGGTCCAGGTGGTTGGGCGTGATGTTTGTGACCAGAGCCACATGGGGTGATTGCCTCAGGTATTCCAATTGAAAGCTGCTGAGCTCCAGCACCACCAGTTCGTTGCCGGTGAGTTCGTCTACCTCCTCGATCAGCGGCTGGCCGATGTTGCCGCCCACCAGCACACGGCGAACGCCGGCAGCCAGCATGAGGCCCGTGAGGGTGGTGGTGGTGGTTTTGCCCGCGCTGCCGGTGATCCCGATAATCGGGGCCGGGCAGCGCTGAAAGAACAGTTCAGTCTCGCTGGAGATGTTGGGGAGGCCAGCGAAGGGCGGCACATCCCGCCGCACCCCGGCACTGAGGAACACCGTGTCCGCGCCCCGCAGCGCTTCCTCCGGATGGCCACCCAGGGCCAGCTCCAGCGGGAGGCCGGCCAGGCGATCGATGAATGGCCGCAGCTCGTCCGCGGGCCGCAGGTCCGTAACGGTCACCTGCTGCCCGTGCTTCACGAGGTAGCGGCTCAACGCTGCACCCTCACGCCCGAGGCCCACCACGGTGGCCTTCACAGCGAGGCCAACCCCACGCCGAGCGCCGCGGAAACCGCCGCGGCCAGCCAGAAGCGCTGCACAATGGTGACTTCGGCCCAGCCCCTGCGCTCCAGGTGGTGGTGGTAGGGGCTGATCAGGAACAGGCGCTTGCCGTGGCTGAGCTTGAACCAGCTCACCTGCAGCACCACGGAAAGCACCTCCAGCGCAAGCACGCTGCCGATGAGCAGCAGCAGCAGCATCTGCCCGCTCATCACGGCCACGGCGCCCAGAGCGCCCGCGTAGGCCAGGGCGCCCGTGTCACCCATGAACACGCGCGCCGGGTGGACGTTGAACCACAGGAAGCCCAGCAACGTGCCTACGGCGATGCCGCAGAAGGCCGCGAGCGCTGGCTGCTGATTGTGCAGGGCGATGACGCCGTAGGCGCTGAAGCCGAGTGCGTAAAGACCGGCGGCAAGGCCATCCAGGCCATCGACCAGCGAGGCGGTGGAAGAGGCGAAGACGATCGCTGCCCCGACCGGCACGATGGCCCAGCCCAGTTGGATGGCGTGCAACGGACCGAGGTCCATGGTGCGCTGGTGCAGCAGCTCGAACATCGCTAGGGCTACGAGGATGGCCAGCCCCGGGTGCCACAGGAACTTCCAGCGCACCTGAAAGCCGTAGCCAAGCCGGTTGCTCACCTTGGCCAGATCGTCTGCCGCACCCAAAAGCCCAAAGCCAACGAGCGCCAGCAGTAGTGGCCACAGCGCCGGAAACCGCCGGTCCAGCGCCAGCGCCAGTACCACGGTGACGGTCACCATGAGCAGGCCACCCATGGTGGGCGTGCCCCGTTTGGGAGCGTGGTGCTCCAAACCAACCTCGCGGATCTGCTCCTGCAAGTGAAGCGAGCGCAGAAGGCCGATGGCGGGCCTGCCCAGCAGGAGCATGACGCCAAAAGCCACTGTCAAGCCCCAAGCAGCCTGGGCGATCACGCCGGCTCCGCCAGCAAGGCCTTGACCACTGCCTGAAGCCCCGTGGCCAGCGAGCCCTTCACCAAGAGGTAATTCCCGGAGCCCAACCTCGGCCGCAGCTGGGCCGTGGCCTCATCGGGCGTGGCGGTTACGATAATGCGATCCCTGGTGAGGCCGGCTTCGCGCGCGCCCTCAGCGATCAGCCGTGCCTCCTCGCCTACGGTAATAAGCAGGTCGGCCACTCTGGCCGCGGCATGGCCCACCTGGCGGTGCAGCTCCACGCTGTACTGCCCCAGTTCGCGCATATCGCCCAGCACAGCGATGCGCTGTCTGGCGCGCGGCATTTCCGCCAACAGCGCCAGGGCAGCCTCGGCCGCGGGCGGGCTGGAGTTGTACGTATCGTCGATGATGGTGGTGGCGTCGATGCCCGCCACAATGTGCAGGCGCAGCGGCTCACCCTGGAAATCGCGCAAGGCGGCCGCGGCATCGGCCAGCGAGTAGTCCAGGCTCAGCATCACCGCCGCCGCGGCCAGGGCGTGGTACGTGGAGTGGCGGCCGAGCAGGCCCATCTCCACCCACTCGGATGCGCCGTGATAGTTCAAGCGAAAGGCAATGCCCTCCAGCCCGCGCGACTCGACCTCCGTGGCTCGTATGTCGTTGCTGGCGTCCAACCCAAACAGCAGCGCGCGCTTCCCGCGCTGGGCCATGGCGGCCGTGTAGCTGTTGTCGCCGTTCAGGATCGCCAGCCCATCGCGCGGGAGGCCGTCCACCAGCTCAGCCTTGGCTTCGGCGATGCGCTCGATGCTGCCTGCGCGCTCGGCGTGCATGTGGCCCACCATGGTCACAATGCCGATGCGCGGCCGGGCCAGCTCTGCCAGGAAGCGGATGTCGCCTGGCACGTACATGCCCATTTCCAGCACGGCGATCTCGTGCCGCGAATCAATGCCGAGCAGGCTCAAGGGGACACCGATCTCCGTGTTGAGGTTGCGCTCCGTTTTGAGGACAGGCTTGCGCTGGCTCAGGGTGCCGGCCACGACCTCCTTGGTGCTGGTTTTGCCCACAGTGCCGGTGATGCCGATGACCAGCGGGTCCACCTGGCGCAGCTTGTAGGCGCCCAGGTCCTGCAACGCCCTGAGCGTGTCGCCCACTTGGACATAGGCCAGCTTGTTAGGGACGGCGCCCGGCGGGCGCGAAGCGATGACGCCACCCGCGTGGCTGGCGATGGCGTGGGGGATGAAGTCGTGCCCATCCACATGCTCGCCCCGCAGGGCAATGAACAGGTCCCCGGGTTGCACGTCGCGCGAGTCGATCACGCCGCGTGCGAAGGTGGTGTCGCCCTCAAATCCGGGCGCGAGCTGCCCGCCCGTGCCACGGAGCACATCCGTCAGGCTGAGCACGTGCTGTTCATCCTAACAGGCGTCGCCGAGGCTGGGTGGTATGGACGGCTGATAGATCCGCCCTTTGCCACTGGCTGAGCATGAGCGTCACGCTGGGTGACTCGTAATCGCTGTGGGTCGCGCCGGCGCGCCGTTGGTTGTGTGCACGGCAACTGGCGCCTGGCTGGGGTGCACCGTGGCCGTCGGTATGGTGGCGTGCACCGGGGTGGGCGTAGCCGCGGCATGAACGGTCGTGCGGGCCGCGGACGTGGCCACGGGATGCGCGGTGGTTGTCGCCGGCGCTGCAGTGTGCAGCGGACGACGCACTGACTCGGGTTGGGCCGGCGTTGGTGGCACCGCGGTGGCTGCGGCCTTGGCCAGGGCGGCCGGATCTGTCGGCTGGATCTGGTAGCGGACGAATATCTGGCGCGCGATGTCGCTCCACACCGGTGCTGCCACTTCGGAGCCGAACGGCACGTCCCCTGGCCGGTCGATCTTCACCAGCATGACGAAGCGCGGATCCTGGGCCGGCGCAAAGCCCACAAGTGAGGCGATGAAGGTGTTTGGCAAGTAGCCGCCATTTGGGCTGGCTATCTGCGCGGTGCCTGTTTTGGCCGCGATGGCATAACCGGGCACTTCGGCCAGCTGCGCCTCGCCATCCTTGGCGGAGTCCACCAGCATCTGCGTGAGCGTGCTCGCCACCGTGGCCGAGATCACCTGCCGCACTTGAGTGGGCGCGATGGCGTGGTCGCCGCCGGCGTCACGAATGGCCGTGACCATGTGCGGCTTCATTAACAGGCCCTGGTTGGCTACAGCGCCCACGGCGGCCACCAGCTGCAGTGGGGTAACGGCAATGCCCTGGCCGAAGGCGTTGGTCACCAGGTTGGCGGGCGACCAGGCTGGGTTGTCCGGCCATACGACCTGGCCGTCCACCTCGCCCGCAAGGTCCACGCCCGTCTTCTGGCCCAGCCCAAAGCTGTGCAGATAGGGATAGTAGAGGTCCTTGCCGATGCGCCAGGCGACTGTTGCCGCGCCGACATTAGAGGAGTACTGCAGGAGCTGGATCATGTTCTCGTTGGCGTGCCCCAATTTGTTCCAGTTGCTGATGTGGATGCCGCCGATGTTAAGCTCGCCGTGGTCCTGGATGGTGGTTTGGGGAGTCACGGTGTGGTTGGCCAGGGCTGAGGCCATAGTGATGATCTTGAACGTGGAACCTGGCTCGTAGATCTGGCTAACGCTGGCATTGGCAAACGTGGCGGGGTCGGCGGTGGCGTAGCTGTTGGGATCGAAGCTGGGGAAGTTGGCATCCGCCAGGATGTCTCCCGTTTTGGGATCGAGGATGAGGATGCTGCCGCCGGTGGCGCGGTGCTTCTGCACGGCCGTGGCGAGTTCTTGCTCGGCCACGTACTGCAACCCGGAATCGATGCTGGTGATGAGCGTGGCGCCATCCTGCGCCGGCATGGACCCTTCGGGCAGGCTGTAGGTGATGGGATTGCCGGCCATGTCCACGTTCGCCTTGAGATGGCCAGGCCGGCCGGCCAGCACCGTGTTGTATGCCTCCTCAAGGCCATACTGGCCGTTACCGTCGGCGTTCACAAATCCCAGCAGCTGCGCCGCGAGCGTGGCCTGGGGATAGACGCGGTGCGTGGTTGGCTCCAGGATGATGCCGGCCAGCTTGGTGGCCCGAATCTGCTGGCTCACCGCCGGGGTGACCCACATGGCCAGCCGAATGAATTGCTCCTTGGGGTTGGTGATGCGCTCCAGCAGCGTGCTGGATGACACGTGCAGCAGTGGGCTGAGGATACTGGCTGCGCCCGGAGGATCCTTCACCTGCATGCGGGACGCGTACACGGAATTGACGGCTTCGTTTGTGACGAGCACGTTGCCGGAACCATCGAGAATGTCGCCCCGGTTGGCCGGGATCAGCTCATCGCGCTGGTGCTCCGCGTTGGCCTGGCCGGAGAGCCAGCTGTGCTCCAGCACTTGCCAGTAGTAGAGGCGCCAGATGAGCACAAGAGAAAAGACCGCCAGCAGCCCAAACACGACCCAGTGCCGGCCCGGTTTCACGAGCCGTGGTGCTGGGCCAGCGCGAGCTCCCGCGCATCGAGCGTGACATACCGCACGCGGGTGATGTCGCCCGGTATCAGATGCAGTGTGTTGGTGGCCGCCTGCTGAATGGCAGGCAGGGAATTGAGCTGCGCCAGCTGGACCTGCAGCTGATCGTTCTCGCGCTGCAACTGGTCGCGCTGCTGTTGCAGCTGGCCAATGTTGTAGCCGCTGGTTGCCAGGTTGGCGGCCTCGTTCATATACAGCAGGCTCAGCAGACTGATGAGCAGGATGGCGAACAGCAGCGCCGCGGTGTGGCGTAAGGCTCGCGGCTGGCGCGTTGAGGGCGCGGTAGGCGGTGCGGGCGCGCGCGTGACAATCTCCGGCAGCGGGCGCGGCACGGGCCAGGCAGGGGCCACGGTTCGGCGCGGGAGCGCGTGCCGAGGCGCGAGGACGCTCATAGCCGGGTTGCCGCGCGCAGCTTGGCCGAGCGCGCTCGCGGGTTGGAGGACACCTCGGCCTGACTCGGAGTAACCGGCTTGCGGGTCAGAAGAGTCACTGTGCGCTGGTGCCCGCATACGCACGCCGGCGCTCCCGGAGGGCAGATGCAGTCGCGCGCCTCCGCGGCCAGGAAGGTTTTGACGGTGCGGTCCTCCAGCGAGTGGAAGCTTATGGCTACCAGGCGCCCGTCTGGCCGCAGCAGGGCCAGGGCCTGAACCAGGGCGCTCCTCAGCCGATCCAGCTCGCCATTCACGGCAATGCGCAGTGCTTGAAAGATGCGCGTCGCGGGGTGCACCCGACCGCGGCCACCGGCAGCCTGCTGAATGGCGCTGGCCAGTTCGGTTGTGGTACGGAAGGGTTGGTGGCGGCGTCGCGCATCAATGGCCGCGGCCATGGCATGGGCACGTGGCTCTTCGCCGTACTCGCGGAACACGCGAGCCAGCTGCTGTACGGGCAGGGTGTTCACCAGCTCGGCCGCCGTGCGGCCGCTGCTGGAATCGAACCGCATGTCCAGGGGACCCTCCTGGCTGAAGGCGAAGCCGCGCCGAGCATCGTCCAGCTGGGGCGAGCTCAGCCCGAGATCGAACAGCACCCCGTCGAGTGGATCGAAGTGGGAGGCGTGGACCACTTCCTCCAGGCGATCGAAGTTGGCGTGGATGGCGCGCAGCGGCAGTGTGACAGCGACGATGGCCTCGGCATCCGCATCGAGTGCCAGTACTTCGCCGCCCCTGGCCAGAATGGCCGCGCTGTGGCCGCCGCGCCCCAGCGTGCAGTCCACATAGTGGCCGCCGGCGTGCACGGCCAGCAGATCCACGGCTTCAGTCAGCAACACCGGGGTGTGCGCGAGGTGCGGCATGGCTTACAGGCCGAAGCGAGCCAGGCCGGCCGCGATGCGCTCGCCATCGGCTTCCACGGCGGTGCGCAGCGTGATCCACTGGTCGCGGTCCCAGATCTCAAGCCGGTTGCCCATGCCCACCAGCGTGGTGTCGCTTTGCAGGCCGGCGTATTGGCGCAGATAGGCGGGAATGTTGATGCGGTTCAGGCGGTCGAGCTCACACTCCAACGCGCCGGAGAAGACCAGGCGCATGAGCTGGCGCGTCTCGCTCTGCCCGGTGGGGAGCGAGCCAACCTTTTCCGCCCAGGCATCCCACTCAGGGCCGGGGTAGAGCACCAGGCACTTTTCGAAGCCGCGGGTCACCACGGCGCGCTCGCTGAAGACGCCGCGGTACTTGGCTGGCAGGGCCAGCCTTCCCTTTGCATCAAGGGAGTGCTGAAACTCGCCAAGGATCTTCCCTTTTGATCCACTTTCTCCCACAGAGTTCCACTATAGTAGGCGCAGCCCCTTGCCATTGCAACGCTGCATGGATGTGCAGGGGAGGTAGCGCGGCCGCGGCCATGCTCGCGGCCAAAGGTCGTGGCTGAGCCGCTACGTCTGTGTGGGCCGAGTGTTGGACGAAGGCTTCTCGTTCGGCTTCGGCGCGTGGTTGCGCTGGCCGTTGCTCCGCGTGACCGCGGCGTGCACCGCGCTCTCCGGGCTGTGTGTCCCGCTGCTGGCCTCGGGATGGTCGCTGGAGGTGCGCGGGGTGGCGGGGCGCGCCGCGCCGCTGCGCTTCGTTGTCGCGGGCCGCGCCGGGCGTGATGCAGCGATGGTGCTGCGCTTGGGCTCTGGCGTGGGCTGAGTTCGAACTCGGGCGGCTCGCGTACTCGACGCGCGTGGTTCGGGGAGTGCCGCGGGCCGGGCGCGCCGGATGAACGGGCCGCTGGGCGGCTGTTGGAGCTTGAAGTCAATCGGGTGGTGACAAGGGGACCACCCCAATCCGTTCCGGGCTGCTCACGAGTGTCGGCAAGTGGTAGGCGGCTTCCGGTATCGACCGCGCGTTCAACTCCGGCAAGTGTCGCCCGTTTCCAGTCACGCCGCGATGCCGCGACGTGCCCTACCATGGCGGGTTTCGGCGACCCCACGCGGAGGGACCGCATGCCGCCGTCCTTACTGAACGATCACGGTGCCGGTGTACTGGTACGCCACGACACTGTTGCCGTTGGAATCGACCGTGGTCACCTGCTCGGTGGACGAATGGTAGGAGTAGGTGCCAGCGACCGGGAACGTATGGCTGTAGGTATGGCCAACGTCAACGCCACCGGAATCAAAGCCGCCGCCATCCTGCACGACCGAATGCACCCGAGTGCCGTTATTTTGCCAGGTCACAGTTTGTCCAACGCCGATGGTCAACGGGTTGGGATAGAACCCGTGGTCCTCGCTGAGGACGATGACATTGGCCGGTGCCGGTGTGGCCGCGGGCGTTGGGGTCGCGGTCGCCGCGGGAGCGACGGGCGCTGGCGGCGGCGCCGTGGTCACCGGGTCGTGCTCAAACGCAAAGCGCGCCGTGTTGAGGCGCGACTGAATCCCGTTGGGGCCGTTGACCCAGGTCATGTAGCCGTTGGTGAAGGCAGTCCAGTTGTCGGCTTTACGCCACACCATGAGTCCGCCGCTGGTGGTTTGAACCTGATTGCCGTTCCCGGATGGGTCGGGGTGCTCATTGTCCACGCACTGACCAACCTGTGGCACCGCCGCGGCGATCGTGGCAAAGCCGAGGACAAAATGGCATGGTCCGGTGGACGGCGACGCCGCGGACACCGAGTTGGCCGCTGGGACCGCTACGGGCCCGTTCACCACGCTGACAGTGGCCTGGCAGTTGAAGTTGCCGTTGGTGGCCAGCCAGCCTGACGCATCATTATGGCAGTCAAACCAGGAGCTGTAGCTGTACGTGCCCGCCGCGATGAACTGATGCGTGAACTGCTGTCCGTTGCTGAGCGGTCCTGAATCAAAGGCTCCGCCCGGGTCTTTCACCGAGTGCGGGTTACTGTCCCCCGTGGAGACCGTCCAGATCACGGTCCCGTTGATGGGGATGGTCACGGCGGAAGGCTGAAATCCAGTAGCCGTCAGCGAAACTTGCGCCGTTTGAGTGGTTTGGGCGCTGGCAGGACTGACTGGCGCGATCATCAGCAGCGCAACCACAACACCGAGCAGCAGTCCGAGCCGCCGCTTGGGGACCATCGCCTGTATTCCGGCCATATCGTTTCTCCTGCTGGCTGGTGCTCCACTGCGCCCTGAGCCACATCTTCGGCCTCCAAAAGACCGAGTTCTCCCGGATCGCCTGCACCCTGTCCTGGTGGCAGTGGAAGGACCTGCCCGATCCTAATCGTCACTACCATAGCAGCCCACCGGCCGTTGGAGTGATCCGAAGCGGACGGATGGCTGGGCTGGGCCTGCACGAGGACCTTTGTCATGTCGCTTCAACATGCGTGTGTGGTTCTTCCGCGGCGCGTCTGTCGATCATTGGCCACTCCGCCCAGTCGAAGATTCGCCTGCCAGCCACTCCTCGTCCGGTGAGGCCTCGGGACTGGCGTTGGCCATCGCGTTAGGCGATATGGGCCCGCAGCATCCAGTTGCTGAGGGTGGTGGACAGTGCCGCCGCGACTTCGGGCTGCGAGCTTTCCAGGTTGTGCTGCTCAAGCTGGTCGGTGGTGAGATTGAAGAGCGCCTGCTGGCCGGTGGCGTTGTTGCGGATGAGCTTCCAGCCGAGGGTGCTGATGGAGGCGAAGGTGTGGTCCGGCATAGCCGCGAAGGCGGCGGGCTCGCTCGCTGGCGTCGCCGCGGCGAGCAGGGGTGTAAGGCTGTGGCCCTGCACCTGAGCGGAGGGTGGCAAGCCCGCGAGCTCCAGAAACGTGGGCAGCAGGTCCACGGCCTGTGTCGGTTGAGCGATAACCGTGCCGGGCCTGATACGGGGCGGGTAGCGCAGCAGCAGGGGCACGCGCTGCTCGGTGTTATAGAGGCTGTGGGGATGGAAGAACGTGCCTCCCTCTTCGAATTGGATGTGCTCCCCAAAGGCTTCGCCGTGATCGCCCGTTACGGCTACCAGGGTCTCCTCGGCTAGCCCCAGCCCCTCCAGGTGGGCCAGCAGACGGCCGATTTCGCTGTCTATAAAGGTGATGGCGCCCTGGTAGAGAGTGATGAGGCGTTCGAGATCCGCTCCGGCTGGTACCAGAGTGCCGGCCTCGATCGCGTTGATGGTGTCGATGCCCCCGTTGATTGGCCCGGCATAGGTGGCGTCGTACAGGTTGGCGAAGGGCGGCGGAGGCTGGTATGGGTAGTGCGCATCAAAGTAGTGCACCCACAGGAAGAAAGGCTGGCTGGCCATGGTGGAGAGCTGCTGCATGGCCGCGCTGGTAGTCACATCGGCCCGGCCTTTGGGCCAGCCGGGCGTGAGAAGTGGGCCAGGCGGCAGCACATCTCGGTACAGGTCGAATCCACGTTGGAAGTTGGAGTATTGCGGGTCGAAGCAGAGCCACCCGTACAGGCCGGCAGTGGCATAGCCCGCGGCCTTGAACAGGCCGGCCATGCAGTCCAGCGAGTTGGGCAGCTTGTCCACCATATACACCTGGATGCCGCTGACCGAGGGGTACATGCCGGTGAACATGCTCCCGTGCGACCCGGTGGTCTGCGGCTCCTGGACCATGTGCCAGGCAGCTCGAGCGCCCTGGCTGGCCAGTTTGTCCAGCGCGGGGGTGCGCACATAAGGATGTCCGTAGCTGCCCAGCTGGTCGGCTCGCAGCGTATCAATGGTGACAAACAGGACGTTGGGGGGCCCCGCTGGCCGGCAACCGCCCAGGGAGGTGATGAAGGCGCTGGCCAGGGCCGCGGCGCCGGCTTTTCCTGCCAGACCCAGCCACGCGCGGCGCGAGAGCCGGCGGGCTGCTCGCGGCGCCGGCGCTTCTTCAGGGCCAGCTGGCCCGATAGCCCGCTCCTGCACCGCGCCGGCATTCTAACAGCCGGCTCCCGACAAGCTCAGGAGGGCCAATGGCCCGAGCTCCCGCCGATTGCTCACGAGGCAGGGCAGCCGTCAGCTCCTGGCCGATGTGGCCGTAACAGGCGTGGAGGCCGGCGGGCGGCCGCCGCGAAAGAAGCTCTGGATGCGGTTCATGATCTGGCGGGCGAGTGTGTCGTGCTGCTCACGCTGCTCGGCGTCGGTGGCGCGCTGGTAGGCCTCACTATTGGCCAGCTTCCGCCGCGCGATGCCGCGGCTCAGCACCTCTACCAGCTCCGGCCGCTGGGCAATCAATTCTCCGATCTGCTCTTTGGTGATTTCGTAGGCAACCGTTTCCACCGCCGCGGTCACCGTGGCTGTGCGCGCCTCGCCGGTAAGCAGGGACATCTCACCCAGGAATTCCCCCGCCCGAATCTGCCCGACTTTGACGGCTGCGCGTTCGGCGTCAAAGCTGATGTGCACGTCCAGCAGGCCCTCCAGCACGATGAACATGGATGCCCCCGGCTCTCCTTGCGACAGCAGCGTACTCCGTGCAGGGTGCAACGCGGGCGTCATGTTCTCGGCGAGCGCCTCCAGCTCTGAGGGTTTCAGCAGCGCGAAAAGCTCGATTCGCCGCAGCAGCTCTTGGCGATCCTGCGCGCTGCTTCCGTCCAGCACGCGGTTCGGCAGTGGCGCGTAAAAAACGTCCTGCTGGGCGTGGGCCAGGCTGAGGCCGGCCTGGTGCAGCTGGTCGAGCGCGCTCTTGAGGACGATGTGCCGCGCCTTGCCGGGGCCCACTCGGCTGGAGTCGATCCAGTACTTCACCTTGTAATCCACACCCGAGGCCGTCACGCCCTTGATGCGCACCTTGGGCTCTGGCTCGGCCAGAATGCCGTCAGCTCCGGCGACGGCCAGCACCGCCGCGCTGAGCACGCGTAGAGCGCGATCCGCGGGCACCGCGAAGTCCAGGTTGAACGGCAACTCGAACTCGGCCCGCGTGTCCGGCTTGGAGAAGTTGGTGAGCAGCATGTCGCCCATGCGGCTGTTGGGGACTATCAGGGTGTTGTTGTCGCTGGTCTCCAGCCGCGTGGTGCGCCAATTGATGTCCTTCACGCGGCCTACCAGGTTGCCCTGCTGCAGCATGATGAAGTCGCCGATGGCAAAAGGCCGGTCCAAGTTGAGGGACAGCCCGATGAAAATGTCCAGAATGACATCCCGCAGGGCGAAGCCGATCACGATGCTGAGGACACCCGAAGCGGCCCAGATGCCCGTGACTGATTTGCGGAAGACGAAGGCCGCGATGCCGCTGAGGGCGATGGCAAACACCAGACACGCGGCTACGTCCTTCAACAGCCGAGGGACTGATGCGCCCAGCGCTCGTGCGAGGAGCCCCTCCCAGAAGAGCACCTCCAGCATCCGGTTCGCCAGGTACGCGGCCGTAAGCCAGATGGCGATCTGCAACAGGTAGCTGAGGTCCAGCTCCGTTTGTGCCAGGGCTGCATAGCCAAACCGGCGCAGCAAGCCGTTCTGGTTGGCGGCCACTACGGCCACCAGAACGAACAGCAGCAGCGGCACCCCTAACCGCCGCGCCACCCACACCCTCCTCGCGCGGGCTGTCATACGCCTGCTCTCCCCGCTCCTCCAGTGACTTCGCGAAATAGTAATTCATTGCGCCGCCTCCTCCTCGTGCGCGCTCTGCATGCGCCGTACCAAAAGGCCATCAGCACTGGAGCGCCGGCACCGGAGTCGGCGAGGCGTGCTCTTACCGGCCGGACAGTTTGGCGACCACTGGGGCGAATGCTTCCATGGCGAGTGCACCGACGGCGATGTACGAGATGTCTGCCGCTTCGCGCTGGCGCTGCAGCTGCTCCACTACGTGGTCGCGGCTGCCGGCGTAACCGGCGGCCGGGAAGTTGCTTGGCTGCTCAGGCTGGCCGTCCACCTGCACGCGCGTAGCCAGCAGGTTGAGCTCGATGTCCCCATAGCGCTCGCCAGCAGCCTGGCGGATGATGTCGCGCTTCTCGGCCAGAGTCGCGTCGCCCGGGCCGCCGCCCATGACGCTGATGATGTTGGCCTGGCGCGCGGCAAGGCGCAGCATGCGGGGACCGCGTGCGCCGACCAGGATGGGCGGGTGCGGTTGCTGCACGCCGCGCGGATAGGCGGCCAGGTTGGTGAGCTGGTAGTGCGTGCCAGGGAGGGTGACCGTGGGCTCAGCGAAGTAGGCCTTGAGGATATTCAGCGCTTCCGCCAGGCGATCCACCCGCACGCCCGGAGGATCGATTGGCAAGCCGGCCATGCGATTGTCGGCGTCCATGGAGCCGGTCCCCAGGCCGAGCTCCAGCCGGCCCTCGCTCAACAGGTCCAGCGTGGCAGCATCCTTGGCCAGCATGGCTGGGTGGCGCAGGTCGTTCGCGGCGGTGAGGGTGCCCAGGCGCAGCCGGGTGGTCACCTGCGCTGCCACCGCCAGCGCCTGAAATGCGGCCAGCCCCTCGTGGAAGTGGTCGGAGAGGAGCAGCACGTCGTACCCCAGGTCCTCTACCTTCCGGGCGTAGGCTTTCAGATCGGACAGGCTCTCGGTGCGGTTGCGACCGCTGGCGGCGAAACGAAACGGGCGTGTAGTCATGTGGGTGCAGGCTACCAAATCAACGCTGTTTCGCGCGTTGATGGTTTCATTTCGTCACCATCTTCAAGAAGGGAAGGACCGCCATGTGACGTGGACGCTGGCGTTGACCTCGGAGCCCTGGCTGCTGCGGGTGCCAGCATTGGCCCGAAGATTTATTGACAGTGCCCGACAGAGCGTGTATAGTCCGACTGTTGCGCCGCTCGCACCCGGAAGACGGGTGAGGGTCAGGTTGCGAGTACATTACCAATCGCAGAAGAGACGAAGAAACAAGCCTGGTTTGTTTGTGTGAGGGCCGGGGAGGTCAACGAAGCGGCCAGCTGTTGAGGGTGAAGGTGAGGGGCGCGGGAGCGCCAG
>JBOGTU010000108.1:0-3470 GCA_050695655.1 Chloroflexota bacterium
GCAGCACTGGCCGCGGCAGGCACGGTCCTGTAAAAGCTCACCACGTCTACCTCCACCCCCCTTTCGCGCAGGCCGCGCGGCAGCACGTCCCGCGCCCCGGCGGCGCAGGGCAGCAGCACCTTGCGCAGTGGCTGCTCCTGGAGCGCCGCCAGCACGCCCTCCGCCACATGCTCATGGGGAACCACGTCCGGCACAAGGCCCAGCGTTTCCAGTGCAGCCGCCGTGGCGGGGCCGATGGCGCAGAGGCGCGCCGAGGCGAATGCGCGCGCATCGCGGCCTGATGCACGAAGCCGCGTCCAGAGGGTGCGCACGGCGTTGGTGGAGGTGAAGATCACCCAGTCGTACTCAGGCAGGTGCTCCAGGGCCGCGGCGGGACCCGGCCCATCCACGGGCTCGACAGCAATCACCGGCAGCTCGTAGACCCTCGCACCGAGCTGCCGCAGCTCGCCGGCAAACGGCCCAGCCTGCTCGGCAGCGCGCGTCACCAGCACTCCCAGTCCAAACAGCGGCCGCGTCTCAAACCAGCGCAGCTCATCGCGCAGACGCACCACCTCACCCACCACCACCACGGCAGGAGCACGCAGTCCCGCCTCGTCCGTAAGGCGCGGCAGGTCGCGCAGCGAGCCCGTCACCGTCTGCTGATCGGGCCGCGTTCCCCAACGGATGGCGGCGGCAGGCGTATCGCCGGCGCGGCCATGCGCCAGCAGCTCGGCCACGATGGCGCCCAGCCGCGACATGCCCATAAGAAACACGAGTGTCCCTGGCTTGGCCGCCAGGTCAGCCCAATCGCCGGCATTCGCACCCGCGGCCTGCACTCCTGTGATGATCGACACGGAGCTCGCGAGGTCCCGATGGGTGACAGGAATGCCGGCGTAGGCCGGCACCGCCAGAGCGGAGCTCACCCCGGGCACCACTTCAAAGGGAATGCCCGCGGCGTGCAGCGCCTGCGCCTCCTCACCGCCGCGCCCGAACAGGAAGGGATCGCCACCCTTGAGCCGGACCACCAGACTGCCAGCTCTTGCCAGGTCGATCAGCCGAGCGTTGATCTCATCCTGACGGACCCGGTGACGGTCGTGCGCGTCGCCAACGTAGATGTGCTCGGCCTGGGCAGCAAAGGCCAGCAGCCCTGGGTCGACCAGATAGTCATACACCACCACATTGGCCCGCGCCAGCAGCTCCTGCCCGCGCAGTGTCAGCAGGCCTGGATCGCCCGGTCCCCCGCCAACCAGGTAAACAGTGCCGGCGCCCGCGCGGCTGCTCATGTCGCCCCGGACAGCAGCTCCGCGGCGCCACGGGCTCGGGCCAGGTCCGCCAGTTCAACGCCCAGCACCGCGGGATCGATGCCGCTGGCGGATACGCGCACTATCCGGCTGCCATCCGGCGCGGCGACCATGCCCCGCAGGTGAAGCTCTTCGCCGGAGCCGGCCATCGTGGCCAGCGCGCCCAGAGGAACGTCGCAACCAAAACCAAGTGCCGCCGCGAAGGAGCGCTCCGCCACCACGCAACGCCGCGTGGTCGCATCGTTCAGCGGGGCCACCAGGTCAACCCATTGCTCGTTGGCGGCAGCGACTTCCACGCACAGCGCCGCTTGCCCGGGCGCAGGCAGGCACACAGTCGGGTCCAGCCAGGCTTCGTTGGGTACGGGCCGCCCCAGCCGCAGCAGGCCAGCGCCGGCCAGTATCAGCGCATCGCACGCGCCGTCGGCGAGCTTACGCAACCGCGTATCCACGTTACCCCGCAGCGCCGTGAAGCGCGGGCCAGCCATTACCGCTCGCAGCTGGGATTGCCGGCGCAGGCTGCTCGTGCCAATGAGAGAGCCCGTTTGAAGGCCAGCCAGCCCGTGGACGCCCGAGCGGGTGAGGAGCACGTCACGCGGGTCCTCGCGCGTCAAAACGGCCGCCAGCCGAAAGCGATCGTCCAGTACACAGGGCACATCCTTCAGGCTGTGCACAGCCAGATCGATCTCGCCGCTGGCCAGCCCTTCCTCGATCTCTCGAATGAACAGCGACTTGTCGCCTAGTTGATTCATGGGCGTCTCCGGCAACCGGTCGGGGCGAGTGTGGATGACCTGCACAGCTGCTTCCAGCCGCGGCCACGTGGCCAGCAGGAGCTGGCGTACGTGCTCCGCTTGCCAGAGCGCGAGCTGCGACCCTCGCGATCCAATCCGAACGCTGCGCACTGCCTCAGTATAAAGAGGGCCTTCGGGCAGTAGACTGAGGGAGCAGATGGCCTTGAGTGATGTGTCCGGCGGGCAGCAAGCGGCGGCAAGCCCTCCAGGCAGCTCCCGCGCCGAGGTGATGACACGGCTGTTCGGCTACATCCGTGGCCTGCACGCCACCTATGTCATGGATGTAGGCGTGCAACTGGGGTTGTTCACCGCCCTGGCGGCGGTGCCTCAGGAGCCGGACCAGCTGGCCGCGGCGCTGGGCCTGCACCATTTCTATGTGCGGAAGTGGTGCGAAACCGCGTATTCGCTGGAATTGCTGGAGTGGCGCGAGCGACAGGGCTATCGTCTGGGGCCGCACATCGCTGATCTGCTGGCAAACCCGGAACACACCTATTACATGGGTGGCTTCCCCAGCATCCACCTGCGAGTGGCCGAGGATTACGCGGACTATGCCCAGCGCTTTCGGGATGGTGGCACCAAACCCTACCAGGCGCACGACGAGGCCTTCTTCGGCGCCGTTGCCGATGGCTTGCGCACGCTGCCGCTCATGCTGCTGGACGTACTGGCGGCCGAGCTGCCGCGTGTGCAGGAGAAGCTGCAGGCCGGCGGGCACCTGCTGGATGTTGGGTGTGGCGCCGGCGCCGCGGTGTGCGAATTTGCCGCGCGCTTTCCGGCGCTGCACTGCCTGGGCGTGGACGTGGAGCCGCAATCGCTGCAGCTGGCGCGCAACGCTATTGCCGCGCGGAGCCTGGGCGACCGGGTAGCCGTGCAGCAGGTGGCCGCCGATGCGCCCTACCCCGAGAACTTCGAGGTGGCGACTATGTTCCTGGTGCTGCACGAGCTGGACCCGGCGATCAAGGGCAGCGTGCTGCGGCGCTGCCACACCGCGCTGCGACCAGGCGGCCTGCTGCTGATTCTGGACGAGGCCTACCCGGACAGCCAGGCTGGGCTGCGCAACCCCGCGGTGGCGTTCTCGGTGATGGCCCAGTGGTTCGAGATGACCTGGGGCAACGTAGTCAACACGAAGGCCGAGATCCAGGCCATGCTGGCCGCCGCCGGGTTCGGGCTGCTGACGGAAACGCACCTCTCGCGCTTCTACATCGTGGCCGCCGAAAAGCGCTGATTCCGCCCGAAAAGGGCATGCTACACTTAGCCTCCGCCGCGGCCCCGGCCAGGGGTTGCGAGTACATTACCAATCGCAGAAGAGACGAAGAAACAAGCCTGGTTTGTTTGTGTGAGGGCCGGGGAGGTCAACGAAGCGGCCAGCTGTTGAGGGTGAAGGTGAGGGGCGCGGGAGCGCCAG
>JBOGTU010000109.1:0-2524 GCA_050695655.1 Chloroflexota bacterium
CTCGCTCATCGATCGCGCCACCGCCCGTAATTCCGCCCGTTCGTCCGACGTCAAGAGCCGCAGCGGCTCTTTCTGGGGATTCCCCACAGGGCATCTCCTCAGATGCTCCTTTACCTGGAGCATCTACAAGGAAAGACCCCCGACAGCCCCTTACTGTTACGGTTTAGAGAAGTGACCCACTAGGTGGGGTAAGGGGTCGCTGAGTCGCTCGGTTCAGGCGGCGCGGCCAGCACCGATCCGGCAGTGGCCGCTCTGATGTTCTTGCGCCGCCGCGGATACATCCTTACCCTGAACAGAAATCCGGTAGCGCTTGCGGTCAAGGATGGTTGTTGGCCACAAAAGACCGGCGCCTTCGATCCCGAACTGCCCTTCCTCAACCACAGATACCTACGCTCGCCAAACTGGAAGTTAGCTCAGGCGGCGTGAGCGAAGACGGGCGCTGGACGCGCCGGCAGTGGAGTTGGGCGTGGCGGCAGGCCAACCGGGGGCAAGCCTGGCCGCGGCGGCAACGCACCGGGAACAGCGGGGGTAGGTCGCGCGGGCAGGCCGGTGGGTATGGCAGGCCGGGGCAGGGTGCCGGGCACCGCGGGGATGGCTGGCCGTGGCAGGGTGCCGGGCGCCGCCGGAAGCGGTGGGCGAGGTACCACACCGGGCATTGCGGGGATGGCGGGCCTGGGCACGGCGGGCGCCGCGGCTGGTGCGGCCGCCGTGCCCACGCTGACACCGGCGGCGGGCGCGGACTTCACCTTTTCCTGGACCATGCGGCGCAGTTTCACCGTGGCCAGCATACCGGCCTTCACCATGGGGTTGCTGGCCAGGTCCGCGTGAAACGTTTGCGGTGGAATTTCAAACAGCATGGAATCCGCGTTGGCGCGGCAATCTGCCGTGCGGTCCACGCCCTCCAACAGCGCAATCTCCCCGAAGTACTGCTTGGCGCCCAGGTAGCCCAGGATGACTCCGTTGGGCATTTGCACGCACACTGAGCCGGCAATGACCACGAAAAAGCCGCGGCTGCCAAAGCCCGGGCCGATGATGCGCTGGCCGTTCTTGGCCTCCACCATGCGGCCGGTCTGCACCACGCGCCGCAACGCCGGGTAGGTGAGGTGCCGCAGCACCTGCACCTGCGCCAGCTCGCTTTGCAGTTGATCAGCCGTCATCGCTTCAGTTCGGGCTCCAGTAGGCGGGCAGTGCCGTGGCCTGCTGCTCGGATTTGCCCAGGAGCCTCAGCTGCTGGATTTCGTCCCGCAGCAGTTCCACCTCATAGGTCAACCGGGCGGCGGTCGTGGCAACTTCGAGTATAGCCTGCTTCTTTGTCTGATCGACCTGCATCAGCTTCCCGACCGTGTAGGAGAGACTTTGCGGCGAGAAGTCTCGCTCGCGCAAGTTCTCCCCCAGCTCGTCCGAACCGGTGATGAGTTCGAGGTAGCGGCTCAGCAGAGCCAGTCCTTGGGTGGTGAGGTGGTCCAGTGCATCGCGATCTCCCGGCTGCTCCGGAATGAACTCGACCTGCCCCTGCAGGTAGGGCTGGCCCTCCAGTGGGTGCAGCACTCGAAAGCGCTGCTCGCCCACGCTGGCAACGAGGAAGGTCGTCTGGTCGATGCGCTGCACACCCTGAATGCGTGCCGTGGTGCCCACCGGGCAGAAGTCGGCCCCCGGATGTTCCGCGTCGCCCCGGGTGATGAGCACCACGCCGAAGGGCGCCCGCCGGTCCAGGCAGTGCTTGAGCATGGCTCGGTAGCGCGGCTCGAAGATGCGCAGTGGCAAAGGCACACCGGGGAAGAGCACCTCCCCCAGCGGGAAAAGCGGGAGCGTCTCAGCCACTCTTCGGATTATAGGCCGGCCCTTCCGGCCGCCTGGCATTGCCACGGTCGTGCACTGTCATGATGATCGACCGCCCAACCGCCGGCCTGAAGAGCCGCCCGCGCGCCCAGCCAGCGCTGGCGCGAGCAGCGGGATGCCGCTTCACCAAGGGCGACCTGGGCGACGTTCCCGGCCTTCGCCGCCGGAGCGTCGCAGCTGGTGGACACGCGACCCCAACGTAGAGTGGAGCAGCGAGGCACCGCCATGCTAACGTCACGTCTGTGGCGGCGCCCGGGCACTCGGTTGACCCTGCCGATGGCCCGCTGCTGGTGCTCTTGTACAGTAAGCCTGGTTGCCACTTGTGCGAGCAAGCAGGGCAGGCGCTGGCCGAGCTGGCCGCGCGGGGGCTGGATTTCCGGGTGGAGGAGCGCGACATTACCAAGAGCCCCGAGCTGTGGGAGCGCTACCGCGACACCATACCGGTAGTGGAGGTGCGTGGCACCACGTTGCAGGCACCAATCGCGCTGCACCGCTTGGAGCAGCTGATCCTGGCTGCCGGTGGCTGAGGATGCGCCGCGGCGGAGCTTCGGCGAGCCGCCGCGCCGCGCTGGCCTATGGCTTTCGCGGCACTGGCTGGGCGTCGGCAATGGCCTGATGCTGGTTTTCGCTGGGCTGCCTGTGCTGTCGCCGCTGCTGGCCGCGGCAGGTTGGCGCGGGCCAGCAG
>JBOGTU010000110.1:0-9240 GCA_050695655.1 Chloroflexota bacterium
GAACAGCGCCTTGCCGTTGGTGACGCTGCCGATCGACGCGGGGTCGACCGTGGCCGGGGCCGCGGCGCTGGGTGCACTTGAGGCTGCCGCGAGTGCGGCTTGCGTGGAGATGGAGTGGAAAGGCGATCCGGTTCGATCCATCACGCCGAACAGCGCCATGAGCACCAGAATGGCGAAGCAGGCCAGCGTGATGCCTGTCCCGAAAAAGAACGTGAAAATGCGATGGTCGAAGCGCAGGTGCATGTAGTAGCCGACCACCGTGAAGAACTTTGCCGCCGCCAGAAGGATCAGGATCGGCGCCAGCAGATTGAGGTCGCGTACAGGCTGGACGTACCAGGTCGTGACTTCGAGCGCGGTCAGTACGAACAAGATCACGGCGATGCGGATGTAGTCCGCCGCCGAGGGGTGCCTGGTGCCAAGAGCCTGGCCGTACGAAGGGTTAAGAGCCATCCTTTTGTGCTGCTGCTCCTACGTCTCGAGAAGGTAGACGACGGTGAAGATGATGATCCAGATGATGTCCACAAAGTGCCAGTACAGCCCGGCGATCTCTACGCTGAGGCTGTTCCTGGCCTGGATTTTGCCCCTGAGTGAAGCGAAGAACAGGGAGAGGAGCCAGATGACCCCGATGGTGACGTGGGCGCCGTGGAAGCCGGTGAGCACGAAGAATGAGGCGCCAAAGAGGTTGACGCTCAATCCCATGCCCCGCTGGAGCATTGTGCTGAACTCGTAGAACTGGCCGCCCAGGAAGAGAGAGCCGAGGAATGCTGTAGCCAGCAGCCAGATGCGCAGGCCGCGCTGGTCACCACGCTGGATGGCAGCCAGCGCGAGCACCATCATGAGGCTGCTCATGAGCAGGCAGAAGGTGGAGACGGATGTGAAGGGGATGTTCATCACATCTTTGGGGTAGGGACCGTTCAGGCTGCGGCCGCGCTGCACCTGGAAGTTGGAGATGAGCGAGGCGAAGAACATGCACTCTGAGGCCAGAAAGGTCCACATGAGCACCTTGCGGTGGTTGAGGCCGGTGCTGGTGTCCTCCACCACCTCCATGTAGTGGCCGTGCGCGTCAACAGCCATCAGTGATGCGCTCCGACGCCAACTTCCGCGTGCGCATGCGCCGCTGAGGGGGCGTTGACGGGCTCGAAGCAGAAGCCGTAGAGGCCGCCGATGAAGATGAGCACGCCCACGACGGCGATGATGTACATGGTCACCATGCCGAGCGCGGCGATGAACATGCCGATGCCCATGATGATCGGGAAGTACGATGGGTCGGGCATGTGGGGGTGCGCACTGGGATCACGGCCCTCGCCCGCGATACTGTGCTGCTTCTTGTACCACCAGTCATCCAGCGCGTCCACATGGGGTATGTTGATGAAGTTGTAGGGCGGTGGCGGCGAAGGGATCGCCCACTCCAGCGTGCGGGCATCCCAGGGGTCGTTGCCGGCCTCGTCACCGTAGCGCAGGCTGTGCATGATGTTGTAGAGGAAGACCAGCACTGACAGCGCGATGATGAATGCGCCCACGGTCTCCACCAGGTTCCAAAACGACCAGCCCATGCCGGCGGGGTAGGTGTAGACGCGCCGCGGCATGCCGTCCAACCCCAGCCAGTGCATGGGGAAGAACGTGATGTTGAAGCCCACGAACGTGAGCCAGAAGTGCCACTTGCCCGCCACTTCACTGAGCATTTTGCCGCTCATCTTGGGGAACCAGTAGTACGCGCCAGCGAAGATGCCCATGATCGACCCGCCGAAGAGCACGTAATGGAAGTGCGCGACGATGAAGTAGGTGTTGTTCTGCTGCAGGTCCGCGGGTGGCGAAGCGTGCATGACCCCGCTGATGCCGCCAATGATGAACATGGCGATGAAGCCGATGGCGAACAGCATGGACGTCGTATATCTCAAACTCCCCCCCCACAGAGTGCCGATCCAGTTGAAAATCTTCACGCCCGTGGGGACTGCGATGGCCATCGTGCTGAAGGAGAAGGCCGCGTCCGCCGCGGGCCCCAGGCCTTGGGCGAACATGTGGTGCGCCCACACGCCGAAGGCGAGAAAGCCGATGGCGATGCCGGAGTAGACCACGAAAGCGTGGCCAAACAGCGGCTTGCGGGCAAACGTGGGCAGCACCTGCGACACCATGCCCATGGCCGGCAGAATGAGGATGTAGACCTCAGGATGTCCGAATATCCAGAACAGGTGGACCCACAGCTGTGGGTCGCCGCCGCCCGTGGGGATGTAGAAGTGGGTCCCGAAGAAGCGGTCGAACATGAGCAGCACCAGTGCCACCGTGATCACGGGGAAGGCGAGCAGCAGCAGCACCGAGGTCACGAGCGTCATCCACGAGAACACCGGCATGCGCATCATGCGCATACCCGGCGCCCGCAGGTTGATGATGGTGACGAAGAAGTTGAGCGCGCCAAGGATGGACGCCACACCCAGGATCTGCAGACCGATCATCCAGAAGTCCTGGTTCAGGCCAGCCGAGTAGGGCTTTTCGGTCAGGTTGGCGTAGCCGAACCAGCCCGCGTCCGGTGCCTGGCCGATGAGCCAGCCGGCGTTAATGAACAGGCCACCAGCCAGGAATATCCAGTAGCTGAGCGCATTCAGACGCGGGAAGGCGACGTCTCGCGCGCCAATCTGCAGCGGGATGATGTAGTTGAAGAAGGCCACGCTCAGGGGCATGACCACCAGGAAGATCATGGTGGTGCCGTGCATGGTGAACAGCGCGTTGTACGTATCCGCGGACACCACCTTGCCGTTGGGCCGCGCCAGTTGCAGGCGCAGGATGAGCGCCTCCACGCCGCCCATGAGGAAAAAGATCATGGCGGTGACACCGTACAAAAAGCCGATGCGCTTGTGATCGACAGTGGTGAGCCAGCTGCCCAGGCCGTGCTCGCCGTGTGGGCGCGGCATCGCCGCTGGGATAGTCGGTGGGGCAGCGACTGGTCTTACGAGCGTTGTTGCCACGGGGATCCTCCCTTGAGATTTGCCGCCATCACTTGAGCGTCGTCAAGTAAGCGACGAGGTCGGTGATCTGCTGATTGGTCAGGTGCAGGTTGGGCATGATGGAGCCCGGCTTCTCGCCGGGTGGATTGTGCAGCCAGGCTGCCAGATCGTGCGGGTTGTTTTTGAGAATGCCGCCCGCGATGATGGAGCGGCTGGCGAGGTGCGTGAGGTTGGGGCCGATAGTGCCCGAAGACACACCCTGGATGGTGTGGCAGCCGATGCAGGGCTCGGTCTTGAAGGTAGCCAGACCCGCCGCCGCCGCGGTTCCGGGGGCCGGAGTTGCCGGAGGCGCCTTTTGGCCCGCGACCCAGGTGTTGAAGTCGGCTTGCGACTGCACCACGCCCAGCAGGTGCATGTTGGCGTGCGAGGTGCCGCAGTACTGGCCACACTGGCCGGGGGTAACGCCAATGGTGTTGGGCGTCCACCACAAGTTGTTCCGGTGATTGGGGATCACGTCCCGCTTGCCGCCCAGCCGGGGCAGCCAGAAGCTGTGCATCACATCCGCCGATTCGAGCGTGAATGACACCGTCTTGTTCACCGGCATGTGCACTTCATCGGCCGTGGTGATGCCCAGTGTTGGGTACTGGAACTCCCACCACCACTGATGCCCAACCACCGTCACCTTCATGGCGCTGGCAGGTGGTGGCGCTTCGGTGGTGAAGATGGTTTGCGTGGTGAAGAAGGCGATGACCGCCAGGAGAATCGTGGGGATGATGGTCCACGTGATCTCCAGGCGGTTGTTGCCGTGCACCTGCACCGGCATCTCGTTTTCTCGGCCCCGCCGGCGCCGGTAGCGGACGAGCACGTACACGAGCACGCCCTCCACTACCACGAACACGCCCACACCCATGAAGAAGGTGAGCTTGAGCAGGAACTGAATCTGGTCCGCGAATTCCGATTGCGGAGCGAGCGTTGTTTGGGGATCAACGCTGCAGCCGCTGAGGGCTGCCATCGCCACGCCGGCCAGGGCGACCATCGCACGCCGACCGAAGCTTGGGCGGCCCGCCAAGTTAACCATGTGCACCCCGTATCAGTGTTGAGCTGGGATACGGCACGTTCCATGCGAGGGACGCGCAGGTCGGCTGGCGGAGGTGCCCCTCCCCACCATCACGTTGCGCCCTGGTCCTCACCGTTTCCGCGCCGATTCTATCGCCAACGCTGCTGGGCAGCATAGGGCGCGCACCTTAGGCCAGGCCGCGAGACTCAGGAAGCGCGCGTGCCGCGCTGTGGCCCAACGTGATGTTATGTCGAGTTTTCGCTGCGCAGCGCGCGCAGCGCCGCGGCTGGGTCGCCCGCGGCCATCAGCGCCTCGCCCACGAGAACGGCATCCACACCCACGGCCAGCACCCGCTCCACCTGCGCTCGCGAGCTGATGCCACTCTCGCTCACCACCAGCTGGCCGGGTGGGATGCGCGGCCGCAGGCGCTCCGTGGTGGCCAGGTCCGTCACCATGCGGCCCAGGTCCCGATTGTTGATGCCAATGATGCTCGCGCCGGCGGCCACAGCCGCGTCAGCCTCGCGCTCCTCGTGCACCTCCACCAGCGAGGCCATACCCAGCTCCCCCGCGAGGGCGATCAGGTCGCTCAGTTGCGAGGGCGGCAGTGCCCGCACGATGAGCAGAATGGCGTCAGCGCCCATGGCGCGCGCTTCCCACAGCTGATAGGCATCCAGCGTGAAGTCTTTGCGCAGCACGGGCAAGCCAATGCGCCTGCGAACCGCGCGCAAATCGTCCGCGCAGCCGCCGAAATACTGGGCATCGGTGAGCACGGACACGGCACTGGCGCCAGCCGCCTCGTACACGGCCGCGACGGCCGCCGGTTCGGCCTGCGCGCGGATGACACCGGCACTGGGCGATCGCCGCTTCACCTCAGCGATCACTGCCAGCTCCGAGCCCTCCAGAGCCTGCCGAAACGCCCGTGCCGGCGGCTGGTCGGCCGCCATGCGGCGCACCTCGTCCAGCGGCAGAGCGGCGCGGATGGTCGCCAGTTCCTCGCGCTTGTGCGCCAGTATCTCGTCCAGAATGGTCACGCGGCGGGCACGTTCTCCATCCGGAAGGCCGCCAGCGCCTCCAGGGTTTCCTGTGCCCGGCCGGAGTCCAGCGCGCGCGCGGCCAGCTCGGCGCCTTCTCGCAGGTCCTCGGCCTTGCCTGCCGCGGCCAGCGCGGCGCCGGCGTTCAGCAGCACGACATCGCGCGGGGCGCCCTGGCTGCCGGCGAAGACCTGGCGGATGATCGCCACGCTCTCCTCGCGCGAGGTGGCGCGAATCGCCTCGAGCGGGTGGCTGCGCAGGCCGGCGTCCTCGGGCGTCACCTGATAGTTGCGGATCCAGCCGTCGCGCACTTCGTGCACTTCGGTGGGGCCGCTGATGGACAGCTCGTCCATGCCGTCTAACCCATGCACCACATACGCGTGGCGGCAGCCCAGCCGCCGCAGCGCGTCGGCCATGTGCAAGGTCAGCCGGCCATCGGCCACGCCCAGCACCTGGGCCTCGGCTCCGGCTGGATTGCTGAGGGGCCCCATGACGTTGAAGATGGTGCCGATGCCCAGCTCGCGGCGCACCTGGCCGATGGCCTTCATGGCTGGGTGATAGGCCGTGGCGAGCATGAAGCCGAAGTTGGCCGCTTGAATTGAGCGTGCCACGCCCTCTGGGGACAGGTCGATGGCGATACCCAGCGCCTCCAGCACATCCGCGCTGCCGAACTTGCTGGTCACGGCGCGGTTGCCGTGCTTGGCCACGGGCTGGCCCGTGGCGGCCACCACAATCGCCGCCGCCGTGGACACATTGAAAGTGGAGAGCTGATCGTTGCCGGTGCCGCACGTATCCACCAGCAGTCGGTCCACTTCAACGCGCACGGCGTGCTCCCGCATCACCAGCGCCAGGCCCACCATTTCCTCCACCGTTTCACCCTTCATGCGCAGCGCGGTGAGAAACGCGCCCAACTGCGATGGCGTGGCGCCGCCAGACACCATCTCGCCCATGACCTCGCGCGTTTCTTCCGTGGTCATGGATTGGTGCGCGGCGACCTTGGCCATGGCCTCTTTGATCATTTCCGCTCTCCTCGTGGCGTCGCACCGGGCAACGAGCCGACGACGTTGCTCATGATGCGCAGCCCTACCTGTCCATCCAGCGAGAGGATGGATTCCGGGTGGAACTGCACTGCCGCGATGGGCAGTTCGCGATGTTCAATGGCCATGATGATGCCATCGTCGCTGCGTGCCGTCACGCACAGGCAGCCGGGCAAGGTGGCCTCGTTGGCGTACAGCGAATGGTAGCGGCCGGCCACGAAGGCCTGGGGCAGCCCGGCGAACAGCCGCCCGCCGCTGGTGCGCACGTGCGAGGGCTTGCCGTGCACCGGCTCAGCCAGCAGGCTCAAGCTCCCGCCAAAGTGCTCCACGATGCCCTGCAGGCCCAGGCACACCCCGAATACCGGCAGCGATCGCGCCACGCAGGCGCCCACGGTTTCGGCCACCTGGAAGTCGGCTGGCCGGCCCGGCCCGGGCGACAGGACCACGAGATCTGGCGCCACGCGGTCCAGCTCGGCCAACGGAAAGCCGGCGCGCAGCGTGGTGACCTCGGCCCCGGTTTGGCGCAGGTAGTTGGCCAGCGTGTGCACAAAGGAGTCCTGGTGGTCTACCAGCAACACTCGCCGGCCCACACCTGGCGCCGGCACGCTCGGCGGCGTGATTTCCGCAACCTCGGCAGGGCGGCGTATCGCATCCAACAAGGCCGAGGCTTTGACGTGGGTTTCGCGCTCCTCCGCGTCAGGGTCGGAGTCGTACAGCAGGGTAGCGCCCACACGCACCCTGGCGGTGCCATCGGTGATGTGGACCGTGCGCAGTGTGAGGCCGGTGTTGAGATTGCCGTTGAAGCCGATCACGCCCACGGCGCCGCCGTACCAGGCTCGAGCCGAGCGCTCGTGATCCTCCAGGAACTGCATGGCCCACGCCTTGGGCGCGCCGGTCACGGTAACTGCCCAGGTGTGCGCTAAAAAGGCATCCAGCGCGTCGAACCCCGCCCGCAAATGCCCCTCCACGTGGTCGGCAGTGTGAATGAGGCGGGAGTACATCTCGATCTGCCGGCGTCCGATAACGCGTACGCTGCCGGGCACACAGATGCGCGATTTGTCGTTGCGATCCACATCGGTGCACATGGTCAACTCGGCCTGGTCCTTCTGGGAGTTCAACAACTCCTGAATGCGCGCCGCATCGGCAATGGGGTCGTCGCCGCGAGCGATGGTGCCCGAAAGAGGGCACGTTTCCACGCGGTCGCCATCCACCCGCACATACATCTCGGGCGAAGCCCCCACCAGGTACTCGCCGTCGCCCAGGTTGATGAGGAAGCCGTAGGGCGCGGGGTTGCGCTCCCGCAGGCGGCGAAACAGCTCGGACGGGGCCGGGTGGCAAGGCTCTTGGAAGGTCTGGCTGAGTACGGTCTCGAACAGGTCGCCTCGGCGGAATGCTTCGCGCGCCACGCGCACGCCGGCCGCGTACTCGCCCGGCGCGTGGTCGCTGCGCTGCTCCGTATCGGCGGCGGGGCGAAACGCGTTGGCCACGCCGCCGCCGGGCAGGCTGGCAGTGGACCAGCCTGCACCGCTGAACTCGTAGCGGATGCGCGTGGCCCGCTCGCGCTGATGATCGACGACCAGGACCTCGTCTGGCAGGTACAGCACCAGATCGCGTTGCCGGGGCGATCGCTCCAGCCGCGGGCGCAGGGGCTCGAACTGCAGCGCCAGGTCGTAACCGAAGGCGCCGTACAGGCCCAGGTGCACGTCGGCATCGCTCCGGAACAGCTCCAGCAGGGCTCGCAGCAGGGTGAATATCGAGGGCTGTTTGCTGCGATCTTCCTCCACGAAGCTGCCGCTGCCGCTGGGGATCGCTCCCGCCAGCGAGCCCGCCGCCCGAGTCGCGATAGCGAGGCCCGCGGCCTCGATGGCTCCCGCTACAGGGAAAATGAGCGCCTCACCGCGCGCATTGAGGGCCTGCACACGAAATTCGCGCGCCCGCGCCGTGACCTCCAACGGAGGGTCCACAAAGCCGATGTCCCAGCGGGTGTAGCGGCCGGGATATTCGTAGCTGGAGGCCAGCAGCACGCCTTTGTGGCTGTCCAGCGCGTCGATCACTGGCTCGATCGCGCCCTTTACAGGCAGATTCTCGAGGTGTCGACGAATGTCGATACCTCCACTGGTGCGAAACGCGGTGGGGGTTGCCGGAAATCTGGGGTCTATCTCATCCGCCATCTAGGTGTCCTCCATGTTCATGTGAGCTGGCTGCCGAAGATGTTGCCCGCGGCGCGGCGCTCGCTTGGGAGGAGCGGATTCGAGTACACCAAGAAGCCGCCCCATCCGCGAGGCGGCTTCGTCGTTCCGTGAGCTGAAGCGCGAACGTGCTGGCCGCCTATGAGGACGGCCACCACTGCGCGGCTTGCCGCCGCTGCGCTTCCACAGGCACATGCTGGCACAAGCCAGTGCGTGGGTCAAGCCGGGCTCCAGCGCAAGCGGGGAGATTCACCTAGGAGCGCGGCGCTGGGAGGGGGAAACGGGTTAAGTCTTTTGGCTCATCCTTTGGTCTGTCAGCGCCCTTAGGATGAGCCACGTGAGCCCGCCCCGACGCATCAAAGTGATGGTTGTAGACGACCACGCGCTCTTCCGCGCCGGCTTACGCGACCTGTTGGAGGAGGACCACGAGGTAGAGGTGGTGACGGAGGCGGCGGGTGGCGAGGAGGCAGTGGAGAAGGCGCGTACATTTGTGCCGGACGTCGTGATCATGGATGTGCGGCTGCCGGGCATGGGCGGCATTGAGGCCACGCGCCTCATCAAGAAGGAGCACCCGCCAACCGAGGTCGTCATCATCAGCGCCATCGACGACGAGGAGCAGATTGTCGAGGCCATTGAGGCCGGCGCTACCGGCTACCTCATTAAGGATGATGAGCCCGAGTCAGTGGTGAGCGCCATCCACCAGGCGTCGCAGGGCAAGGCTTACCTTACGCCGGACGTTGCGCGGCGTGTGCTGGACCGCTTTGCCACCGCCCTGGCCGGCAAGCATCACCGCCGTGGCAGCAGCGAGCTCACGCCCCGCGAAACAACGATCCTGCAGCTCATGGCCACCGGCAAACGCAACCGCGAGATCGCGCAGCGGCTGGGCATCAGCGAGCGCACGGTGGGCAATCACATCGCCAATATTTACAGCAAGCTGCAAATTCAAGACCGGGCCCAGGCCATCCTCTACGCCATTCAAAAGGGGCT
>JBOGTU010000111.1:0-2724 GCA_050695655.1 Chloroflexota bacterium
CAGGTTGGGCTGGTGGCCAACGCCTGCCCACACCGGGGAGCCTCGCTGTTCTTCGGCCGTAACGAGGAGTGCGGGCTGCGCTGTGTGTACCACGGGTGGAAGTTCGACGTGACCGGCGCGTGCGTGGATATGCCCAACGAACCGGCGGAGAGCAACTTCAGGCACAAGGTGCGCGCCACGGCCTACCCGACCCAGGAACGCGGCGGCATCATCTGGGCCTATCTTGGACCGCGCAGCGCGCCGCCGCCCCTGCCCAATCTCGAAGCCAACATGCTGGGCGAACACTCGTCGGCCATCGCCTACCAGGGCCAGTGCAACTGGCTTCAGATCCTGGAGGGCGACATTGATACGGTGCACTCGGGCTTCCTGCACCGGGGCTCGCTTGACCCGGAGAAGATGCCGAAGGGCACCTTCATGGAGTACCAGATTCGCGACCGTGCGCCGCGCTACGAAGTGTTCGACACCGCCGGCGGGTCGTGCTACGGAGCCTACCGGGAGGCCAAGCCGGGCTTCGACTACTGGCGCATCGCGCAGTGGGTGTTCCCATTCTACTCAATGGCTCCGGCGGGCCTGCTGGGGATCGGCAAGGGGCTCTTTGCGCGCGTCCCCATGGACGATACACACACCATGAGCTACCTCATCGCACCGCGCAGCGCCAACCAGACGCGGCGACCCGGGGCCGGGGACGGCGAGAGCGGCAGGCCCCGAATGCTGCCGGACACCACCGCCTGGAGCGGCCGCTTCCGTTTCGAGGCGAACGCGACGAATGACTGGGGGATCGATCGCGACAAGCAGCGAGCCAACCAGGGGCGGCCGGGCTACTCCGGCATTAGCGGCACGCTGCTCCAGGATGCGGCCGTCACGGGCAGCATGGGGCCGGTGCTGGACCGCTCCAGCGAGCACCTCGGCAGCAGCGACGTGATGATCATCCGCGTGCGCCGGCGGCTTCTGGCGGCGGCACGGGCGCTCGCCGAGGACGGCACGGTGCCGCCTGGTGTGGACAATCCGGACGCGTACGCGGTGCGTTCCGGAGGAACGCTGCTCCCCCAGGGGGTGAATTGGATCGAAGCAACCACCGAGCTGCGCAAGAGTTTCGTCGAACATCCGGAACTCGACCCCTCTATCGTGGGAGTGGCCTAACGTCGGAGGCGGGACCGCTCTCGGAAGATCTTTCCGACATCCATTCCGTTGTCCTCGCGAAGGCACATTCACGATATCTCCCTATCCAGACGAGGGGTCGCCATGCGCGCGCTTGCTCGAACAGCACCCAGCATCGAAACTGCTTGCGCTGGCCAACAGCGGAGGCAGGAACCCCGCACGCAGGCAATCCGTAGGATTCAGAGCGGGGAGCGCCCGCATCAGTTGGCAGGCGGCAAGCCGGGATCGGCGGACAGCATGTGCTTGCGCATCACCTCCTCCGCGCCGGCAGGATCCTTGATGCGGATGCAGGCCAGGATCGCCTGATGCTCGGCCAGTGAAGCCGCCCGCACGATGGGGTCGCCGCCGTTGCGGTGCTGGACGACCAGCGACGGATAGCTGATGGAGCGCAGGAACTTGGCAAACACTGGCTGCTTTGCGGCCCCTAGTATGGCGCCATGGAAGAGCCGTGAGAGTGCGGCGTAGCCTGCGCGATCGGCGGCCTGGTGGGTAACCGCCATGCTCTCCACCAGCCCCTGCAACTGCATCAGCTCACCATCGCTGGCTCGCACGGCCGCTAGTCCGGCGCAACCCGCCTCGACAATGGCGCGCGCTTGCCATAGCTGCTGCACGTCCAGTGGCGTGAAGGAGCGGACCTGCGCGCGGCGGTGGGGCCTGCGAAGAAGGAAGTTCTCCTGCTCCACGCGGAGCAGAACTGCCAGCAAGGTGGGCCGGCTGACGTTCAGTTGCCGTGTCAACTGCAGTTCAGTCAGCCGCTGCCCACGTGCGTAGTAGCCATCCAGGATGAATGTCCGCAGCTGTTCGCAGCCATGCTTGAACGCGCTGTCGTCCTCATTGCCGCTGAGCGGCTGCTCATTCCCGGCGGAGCAGGCCCACGCGGCTGGAGCGTCCAGACCATACCAGGCACGGGCGTCTCGGGCGGCCGTGTGGTTGCGCATCACTTCTTCCGCGCCCGCTCGGTCATGCGCTCGGAGGCAGGCCAGGATGGCGGCATGCTCGGCGATCGTTCGTGCTCTGCTGGCTGTATTCGAGCTGCGGGTGAAGGCGAACATCGCCATGGGGTATTGAATCGACCTCAGAAAGCTGGCGATCACGGGCCGGTTGGCTGCTCTCAGGACAGTATCGTGGAAGCGCCGCGATTCGTCCAAGACCGCTGCCGCGTCCTCACGGAGGTGCGCTGCTTCCATATGCTCCACGCTGTCCGCCAACACCTCGATGTCCTGTGCTGTGGCGTGTTCCGCCGCCACAAAAGCGGCGAACCCTTCGAGCACTTCCCGCGCCTCGTAAGCATTCACCGCCTCGGCCGGCGTGCACCTGCGCACGCGCACACCCCGATACGGCTCGCGAACCACAAACTCGTCCTGGGCCAGCCGCACAAACACGCCTCGCACTGTCGGCCGGCTGATGCCCAGCTGGCTGGCGACTTCGGACTCCACCAGATGATCCCCAGCCTCGTAGCGGCGCGCGAGGATCGCCGCGCGCAACTCCTCATACGCCAGCTCGAGCTTGCTGGTTGACGTATCGACAGCCACTTCTTTTCGATTCGCCGGGCAGGTAGGCCAACAC
>JBOGTU010000112.1:0-7561 GCA_050695655.1 Chloroflexota bacterium
CGCCTGCATGAAGTCGGAGTTGCTAGTAATCGCGGGTCAGCACACCGCGATGAATATGTTCCCGGGCCTTGTACACACCGCCCGTCACACCACGAAAGCCGGCAACACCTGAAGCCGGGGGCCTAACCCGCAAGGGGGGGACCCGTCGAGGGTGGGGTTGGTGATTGGGGTGAAGTCGTAACAAGGTAGCCGTAGCGGAAGCTGCGGCTGGATCACCTCCTTTCTGGGGCACTGTTTGGGTGCCGGGTCGGCCTTGGCCGGCCTGCACCTATCAAAGGACAGGACCCTGGTCGATCGTTCACCACGGCACGCACCCGCGGGCCTGGTGGATGGGCAACCTACCTAGACATCCCTCCAAGCCGCGCACCGCGCGCCGCACCCAGTCCTGGCAGCCGTGCCGTTCACGGCCGCCCCGACCCTCACACAAGCACAACCAGGGTCCTTCAGTCACACGGCAGCTCAGCATCGGGCTGGCCGCTTCATCGGTCTCTTCGCGGCGAGTCGCAGAACTCGGCCTGAAGGGCGTACCTTCCATCCCCGGAAAGAGCCTTCGAGATGAGCAGGCCCGATGGGGAAGCCGGAGTGCCCTCAGCCATCCGCTTGTGGGCGGACGGGCGAGGGCGCCGGGCCCGCATGGGGACGGGCGCGGCAGGCGCCTAGCGGTGACTCAGGTTCTGGGGCGCTGCACCAGTACGCGGTCATCGCCGACGCGGCGGGTGATTTTGCGCTCGTCCAGGTGCTCCAAAAAGGCCTGGGCGTACTTGCGGCTGGTAGTGAAGCGATCGCGGAACTGGGCCAGGGTAATAGTGCCCTGCGTATGAAGGTGGTCCAGCACCCCGGCCAGCATGGTTTCGTACGCCTGGCGAGCAAAGACGAGGTTCTCGGCCACGCGCACAAGCTCGCCTTGAGCGATCAGCCAGGCGAGCTCGTCGGCCGCGAGGCCCACGTCGCTCTCTGAGGGCGGCGCGTAAGGCGCTTTACTCAGCTCGTGCAGCGCCGCCGCCACCCGCTCTTGGGCCTGCGCCGAGAGCTGCGCTCGAAAGCCTGGCGCGGCCACGAAAGCGCCGCCATCGATGAGTGTGCCAGCCTCATGCCAGCGCTCCACGGCGGCTTTGAAGGGCCGAGCGGCCCAACCCAGCCGGCTTTTGAGCTCCTCCTTGGGCAAGCCGGGTCGCAGCGGAAAACGCTGGTGAAAGTCGTGCACTCCGGCCAGCGTACGGTTGCTGGCCGCGGCCCAGGCGTCAGCGCCCAGCAACGCATCATCCAAGTGCACCACGCTGCCCGCCGCCTCGAGCGCCGCCAGCGCCACGGTAGCCTCGCCCGGGTTCAGGCTGCTGTGGCTCAGCACCGCCGCCACGGCCACGGGCCGGTTGCCCTGCAGCTCGTGCAGCAGCGATGCCTCGGGCGATGCGCCCGCCAGCGCCTGCAGCCGAGCCAGTGACTGTTGGCGGAAGCGGTGGTGCAGCCGCGGCGCGGTGTCGGCGATCTCGCCACCGCCGATGGTGACGCTGGGTGACGGCAGCCGCACAATGAACTTATCGCCCGGCGCCACCGCCAGCGCCTCCGCCAGGCGCAGCCGCACCCAGCCCGTTTCGCCCGGCCGCAGCTCCTTCTGGTCCAGAACCATCACCCGCGCCAGCACTTCGGCCGCGCCGGCGAAGAGATCGAGCTGATCGCCGGTGCTCACTCCGCGACCGGCATCGGCCACAACCCGCAGGCTCACATCCACCGCTTTCACGGGCGCAACCTCGCGTGGGCGGGCAACCACGCAGCCGCGGTGTACCTCGTCCAGGGCTACTCCGGAAAGATTAATGGCCGTACGGCTGCCCGGCTCGGCGCGCTCCACCTTGTGCCGGTGCACCTGCAGGCCGCGTATGCGGGCGCGCCGGCGCTCCGGCAGCACCTCCACGTCGTCGTTCAGGGCGCAGGCACCATCCAGCAGGGTACCGGTTACCACGGTTCCGAAGCCGGCCAGGGTGAACACGCGGTCCACAGGCAGGCGCGGCCGGGCAATGTCCCGCCGCGCCGGCACATGCATCAGCGCCTCGTCCACCGCCGCCAGCAGCCCCGGCAGGCCTTCGCCCGTCACTGCGGAGACACTCAGCATCGGAGCCGCCTGCAGCGTGGTGCCGGCCAGCGCCTGGCGCACCTCGTCCTCCACCAGCTCCAGCCACTCCGCCTCCACTAGGTCACGCTTGGTAAGCACCACCAGGCCGTGGTCCACGCCGAGTAAGTCCAGAATGGCCAGGTGCTCGCGCGTTTGCGGCATCACGCCTTCGTCCGCGGCGATCACCAGCAGTGCCAGGTCGATGCCGCCCACGCCTGCCAGCATGTTTTTGATGAAGCGCTCGTGCCCTGGCACGTCCACAATGCTGATCTCCTCGCCGCTGGGCAGCGTGGCCCAGGCGAAGCCGAGATCGATCGTCATCTCGCGCTGCTTCTCTTCAGGCAAGCGATCGGGGTCGATGCCGGTGAGCGCTTTCACCAGCGTGGATTTGCCATGGTCCACGTGGCCGGCCGTACCAACAGTGAACATCGGTCAGCCGGCCAGCGCCGCGTGAATCCCCACCAGCAGGCTGGCATCGTCCTCCGGGCGGACCGTTCGCGGATCCAGGAGTACGCGGCGCTCCTCCACGCGGGCGATCACGGGGAGCGGCTGCCGCCGGAGCAGCCCCAGCACCCGCTCTGCCGGCAACCGCCCCGGCAACCGCAGCAGCAGGGTGGGCAGAGTTTCGCCCGGCAGCGAGCCGCCCCCAATGGCGGAGCGACCCTCCACGACATCCGCGCCGGGGACGCTGCCAGCCCATGCTTCAGCACGGCAGCGCAGCTCGTCGACGCTCAGCGCGATCATGCGCCACACTGGGATGCTCTGGATGGCCGTGCCCTTGAGGTACTCCACGAGGGTGGCGTGCAGAGCCGCCACCGTGAGCTTGTCCACGCGCAGGGCCCGCGCCAGCGGATCACGCTTGATGCGGGCGATCAGCTCGGCCTGGCCAGCGATGATCCCCGCCTGCGGGCCGCCCAGCAACTTATCGCCCGAGAAGCACAGTACGCCGGTGCCCGCCTGTACGCTGGCTTGAGCGGTGGGCTCGACTGCAAGGCCGAACCCCGTGGTGTCCAGCAAGCAGCCGCTGCCGAGGTCGTGCAGAAGCAGCACGCCTTGCTCCTTTGCCAGGGCGCCCAGTTCCGCCAGGCTGGGCGCATGCACAAAGCCGACCACGCGGAAGTTGCTGCTGTGCACCGCCAGAAACGCGGCTGTGCGCGGAGTGACGGCCGCGGCATAGTCGGCCACGTAGGTGCGGTTGGTGGTACCCACCTCCACCAGCTTGGCGCCGCTGCGCCGCATAATGTCCGGCACGCGAAACGCGCCGCCAATTTCCACGGCCTCGCCGCGCGAGAGCACCACCTCGCGGCCCCGCGCCAGCGCCGTGAGGGTGAGGAGTACCCCGGCAGCGTTGTTATTCACCACCATGGCCGCTTCCACGCCCAGCAGTTGCCGCAGCACGCCCTGCAAGTGATCGTGCCGGTCGCCACGGCGACCCGTACTCAGATCGAGCTCTATGGAGCTGGCCGAATCCGCTACGTCGCGCATGGCCGCCACGGCCGACTCGCACAGCGGAGCGCGGCCCAGATTGGTGTGCACCACTACCCCGGTGGCGTTAATCACGCGGCGCTGGCTCGGCCGCACCACCGCCCAGGCGCGCTCGGCCGCGCGGCCCGCCAGCTCGGCCAGCTCGGGCGCAACCTGTTCCTCACCCGTCAGCAGCGCGCTCCGGGCCTGGCTCAACGTTTCGCGCGCGGCGTGCACCACCAAGGCATGCCCGAGACCCGCTCGCGCCTCAATCAATCGCTCGGTACTCAGCAGCTCATCCACGCTGGGAAGCTGCCGCGCGGCTGCCTCGGGCTCGGCCATCTGTCTGCAGGCCATCTTATCCTCGTTCCCTCCGACGGACCCAACCTCTTATACTGCCAGCAGTTCAGGCCCAGAGCGGCGGAGGTGCACCCATGAGCACGCGGCAAACAATCACAGTCCTCGATCCAGCCGGGTACCCGCCTAAAGTCACCGGTAAGTCCCTGGCGCCTCGCCTCGAAACCCTTGACGGCAAGACCATTTACCTGGTGGACTGCCGGTTCGACGATTCAGACCTTTTGCTCAGGCAGGTGCAGGGCTGGTTCGCTGACCACATGCCCAGCGTGAACACAGTGCTGAAGCAGAAGAACAAGGTCTACGCGGCGGATGATCCCGAGACCTGGGAAGAGATCAGGGCCAAAGGTCACGCCGCCATCGTTGGCGTTGGCCATTGAAGCACCTGCTCGCCGGCGGTCGCCGCGCACGCCATGACGCTGGACGTCGCCTATCAGGTGCCGACCATCGCCGTTCACACGCACATCTTCGCCGCGGTCACACGGGCGGTGGCGCGCGCCAATGGCACGCCGGGCATGCGCCAGGCCTACGTGCCCCAGCCTGTGATGGGCAAGACGCCGGCTGAGCTGCGCGCCTATGTCGATGGCACGGACCCCGTGACCAAGCTGCCGTTCATGCGCGAGGTGGTGGATGGCCTGACCGGCGCCCTCTCCGAAGATGATGTGGCTGGCCTGTCCTTCGAACGCGACTCGGCCCGGCTGTGCGAGCCGGGTACGGAAGAGCAGCTGCGCCGCTTCTTCCTGGATCAGCACTGGACCGACCACCTGCCAATCGTGCTGCCCACCGAGGAGCGAGTCGCGGCGATGCTGGCGGGCACCAGCCACGCGCCAACCGAAGTGGTGGGCCACCTGCGCCCCACCAGCCACCGCGAAGCGTGGGAGTTCACGGTGGAGAAGGTGGCGGTCAATGCCGTGCTGGCCGGAGCGGGTCCCGAGCACCTGCCCGCCATCCTGGCGCTGGCGAGCTCCGGCATCACGGCGCGGGGCAGCAGCAGCAGCTCTTTCTCGCTGATGGTGGTGGCCAACGGCCCCATGCGGCACCAGCTCAGCATGAACGCCGGAATCGGCGCCATGGGCCCCTACAACCTGGCCAACGCCGTCATTGGCCGGGCTTACGGCCTGCTTTCGCAAAACCTGCAAGGCGGCTCCATTCCGGGCGAAACGTATATGGGTTCGCAGGGCAACGGCTACTCCTACAACAATCTCACCTTCGCTGAGAACGAAGAGGCCAGCCCCTGGGAGCCGTTTCACGTGCAGCGCGGCTTTCAACCGGCCGACAGCGTGCTCAGCATCTTCACCGGCTGCCAGGCCACGGCCTTCACGTTGGGCCTGCGCCGAGGGCACTGGCAGCAGCACATCTGCAACATGCTGCGCGCACTGGACCCGGACTTCCCCCCCACCCTGCTGCTGGATCCGCTCACCGCGCGCCAGTTCATCGAGATCGCCGGCCTGCCATCCAAGCAGGCGGTGATAGACTGGGTGTATGAGCACGCGCGCATGGCCGCCGCCGAGTACTGGGATTATCAGCTGGTTCAGAACTACATTTTGCCCCGGGCCACCTTCGGCGAAGAGCCCTGGGCAAGCATGCTGGCCGCACCACCGGACGCGCTCATCCGAATGTGGCGGCGGGAGAGCATCAACGTCGTTATCGTGGGCGGCGAGGCCAATCCGTACTGGCGCATCATGGGTGCTAATTATGTCAAGTCTGTGAACGTGGACGAGTGGCGCTGAATATGCCGCTTTGCGGCGAGGTCTGGAGGTTAGAAGTTTGGCCGGAAAGCCATGAGCCGCCCTCAGCCAATCCCCTGCAACCTCGGTCGCGCTTGGCGACCGCGGCCGCGCCGGGGATCCATCCGGGCCGCCGCGGCATGCTCCCGGCTAAACTTCGAGGCACGGAGTGAACAAGGTCTTCCCTTCGCCCGAAGCGGCGGTAGAGGATATTGAGGATGGCGCGACCATCGCTTTCGCCGGCTTCGGCGTGGCGCACCGCTTCCCCAGCAGCCTCATGGCTGCCCTGCTGGACAGCCATGCGAAAGACCTGTGCCTCGTGTCCAACACGCTCGGCGGCGAGCATGATGTGCGCCGTCAACTGGTGGACCAGGGCCGCGTGCGCAAGCTGATCGTCTCATTCTCGGCTACACCAGGCAACCCCACCCTCATCACTGACATGGTCGATCGTGGTGAAATCGAGCTGGAGCTGGTGCCCCAGGGCACGCTCATGGAGCGCTGCCGGGCGGCAGGCGCGGGCATCCCGGCCTTCTTCACCCCTACCGGCGCAGGCACCCGTGTGACCGAGGACAAAGATCGGCGCTATTTTGACGGCCGCCCCTATGTGATGGAGCGCTGGCTGCCACTGGATTACGCCTTCATCCGCGCCGAACGAGGCGATCCGCTGGGCAACCTGCACATTCCCGGGTCCAGCCTCAACTTCAGTCCCAGCTTCGCCAAGGCAGCGCGCACCGCCATTGCCGAGGTGGATGAGGTGGTGAGCGCGGGCGATCTTCCGCCGAACCTGGTGAACATTCCGGGCATTCTCATCGGCCGGGTCGTACGGAAGACGATCGACATCAAGCCCTTCGGCAGCGGCGCCGGCTTGCGGAGGCGGCCGGGGGACTCGGCCAAAATGTACCTGGGAAAGCGGGCCCTCACCCGCGCTCAGATCGCGCAGCGAGCGGCCAGGCTGCTCCCCGAGGGCAGCTACGTGAACCTGGGCATAGGCATCCCCACCATGGTCTCCAACTACCTGGCCGGGCATGACGTGACCCTGCACGCCGAAAATGGGCTGCTGGGCTACGGCGAAATCGTGCCTTCGGAGCAGGCCGATCCGGATGTGTACAACGCGGGCGGCCAGTTCGTGGCGCTCAAGCCCGGCGCATCCTTCTTCGAAAGCATCCCCTCATTCGAGATGGCGCGCTCCGGCAAGCTGACGGCTGTCATCCTGGGTGCATACGAAGTGGACCAGCACGGCAACCTCGCCAGCTGGACGACATCCGAGCGCGGCGGCGGTATCGGCGGATCTATGGACCTCGTCGCAGGCTCCAGCACGCTCATCATCGCCATGGAGCATCGGGACAGCCGCGACCGCGCCAAGGTGGTGCGGGCCTGCCACTATGACCTTACCGGCGCCGGTTGCGTGGATTACGTGGTGACCGACCTGGCGCTGCTGCACAGCCGCGATGGTCGCCTGGTGCTGGAGGAAACGGCCCCTGGCTTCACGCCCGCGGAGGTCGTGCAGCTCACCGAGGCCGAGCTGACGTTAGCCCCGCGAGTCGGCACCATGCTCGCCACCACCTGATCGCCTCACGGACCGCTGCCGGTTACACCCGCGCTGAGATCAGTAGTGCAGAGGCACCCCGCGAGCACGTCTATTGAAGCCAGCCCTGGCCGAGCAGCTCTTCGGTGCTTAGTTCAGGCAATGATCGTGGTCTCGTGCGTGCGTCTAGCACCAATGTTTGCGGTTCGTGACGATCAGCGGTAGCATCACTGACTTGGAGGGGCTGCCATGGATCACCAGCTTGGGCGTGGGGCCACGTCGTGGACTGTGGAGCACCGTGCCCGCGAGCGCTGCTCATGATCGCTCCCCCCCAGCCAGTTGGGCTGGTGCCGCCGGCGGCTCGACGAGTTTGGCCAAGGATTC
>JBOGTU010000113.1:0-11003 GCA_050695655.1 Chloroflexota bacterium
CGGTTGTACAGCGCGACCTCGTCAAAGCTCCCCGCGTTGGCGAACGTGTCCACGTCCTTCCCCACGCGCAGGTCCTGGTACGGGTCGCTGATGCTGCCACTCGCCGCGGTGCTCCCAACCGCTGCCCCGTCCACGTACATCGTCAACGTGGAGCTCCCGTCGTACACCAGTGCCAGGTAGTGCCACACCCCAGGCGTCAGCACCGGGTTCAGCCCGTACGCTGCCCCCGCGCTGTTCCGATAGCGCACTTCCAGCTTGTTCGTCCCTGCCAGCTGCAGCAGGTAGAAGTCGGCCGAACTGTCATTCCGGAACCCGAACAGCTCCCCGTTGCCGGCTGGCGCATTCGGCAGCTTGGCCCACCCTTCCAGTGTGATCCCACCGCTCCCGTCAACCGCGGCCGAGGCCCCTGGCACGTCCAGGTAGCCGCTGCTCCCGTTGAACGCCATGGCCGTGTCGCTGTCCCCCGCGATTGCTCCCGCCACCCCCAGCGTCACCCCGCCGTTGATGCTCCCGCTGCGCGTGCCTTTGCTGTCGTGCAGCACGGCCCCGCTCGCCTCATCCAGCCGGTAGTAGTCCTGCAGGTTCGCTGTCCCTTCTATGGTTCCGGCGTAGCCGCCCCCGCTCGGTGTCGCCGTGGCTGTCGCGGTAGCGGCCAGGCCGAAGGCGTACACGCTGTGATCGACCGACCCGGCATAGATGTGGCCATTGGCCACACTGGGTGCGCCGTAAATGGTGCCACCGGTCCAGTAGTTCCACAGTGGTTGCCCGGTGGAAGCGTTCAGCACCTCCAGGTTGGCGCCAGCACCATCCACAATGAGCCCGTTGGTGTAGGCCAGCGCGGCAATAACGGTATCGGGCGTGCCGTGCTGCCACACGAACTGGCCCGTCGCCGGGTTGATGGCCCGCACGGAGCCGTGGTACTGCGTACCGTTGATGGTGGTGATGCCGCCCGCCATGTACAGCGTGCCCTGCCCAAAAGCGCTCGAGGCGGCGCTGCCGTCGCCACAGGTGGGGCACTCGCCGCCCTGTGCGAACTGATCCTGCCACACTGGCCCAGCCGCCAGGTTGCTCCGGTCGAAGCCGTAGGCGTAGCCATCCTTGTTGATGGCGGCTGCCATGTGGCGGCCGTTCTGGTCATCGAACAGGATGGGTGTGACGCCCCAATCCGCATCCTTGCTGGCCTGGTCCATGGCCAGGGGAATCTGCCAGGAAGCCTTGAGGGTGAGGCTGGTCGCATCGAGAGCCAGAACCGCCTGGGCGTAGGGTTGCTGGGTGAGCGTGCCGTAGGCGCTGTGGGTACCGGTGGTGACGTACAGCGTGTTTGTGGCAGGATCCAAGCTGGGCGAGGTCCACACACCGCCACCGCCGTCTGGGAACTGGCCCGGCGTAACGACCGCGAAAGTACTGGTGATCTGATGAGTGCTGAGGCTGATCATCAGCACCTGGCCCGGTACCAGCGGGCAGTCCCCAAAGCTGGCCGTGCCCACATAGGCGTAGCCGTTGTACACAAGCGGGCTGGACCAGTTGTAGTAGCCCTGGCTGGTGCTGCCGCTGAACACTTTCCAGAGCACCGCGCCGCTGGCGGCATCGAGTGCGTAGAAATAGTTGTCACCGCCGCCCAGGTACAGCACCCCGTTCTGCACCGCCGGCGCAGAGCTCACGCCCGCCGATGCCGGGAAGCAGCCGCTCTGGGTGGGCGGCGTATCCACGCCGAGGTACGTTTTCCAATTCAGCGCGCCGGTGGCGGCATTCAGGGAGTATTCGTAACCATCCCAGGCCCCAACGTACAGATTGCCGGCCACCACAATCGGCGAACTGCCCACAATACCGCCCGTCTGGAACGACCACAGCTTGGTGAGCTGGGCGGCATTGGCGGTCGAGATAGCTGTTTGGGGTTGATTGGCGGTGCGCTGCACATCGTGCAGGTACAGCGGCCAATCCGTGCTGCTGTCCGCCGCGGCCTGGTGGAAAGCCGGCAGCAGCACAGCGCACAGCGCCAGCGGCAGCAACCAGCGCGCCGCGCCCGGCAGTCGCCATCCGCCAGATCCGCGTCTCTTGACCATCCTGTGCTGCACCTCGCTTCGGCTCGCACCGGCGCGGCCCGCCCCGGCAATTGAGCAGTCTCAGCAGCACAGCGTAGTGGTGCAGCCCACCCCTGGGGAGGCACATCTCGGCACCTTCATCTGCATCAACCGGCACACCGCGTGGGATAGGTCGGCAATCCACCGTGAGGGTAAACCAACCCTGCACCTGGGTGTACAAACGGGCAAGCAGTGCCTGGCATCGCAGCGTAGCCGGCCCACTGGACTTAGGAGGAACGGGCTACAAGCGTAGGTAGGTCCTTCCCCAACCGGTGTAATAGCCCGGTGATGCGGGCCGGGAGCGGCCCAACACTGGGAGAGAGCCTTTGGCACTGCAGCCTGTCCATCTGCGCCCGCTGTCGCTGGCGCGTGCAAAGCGCCGGGCGGTGCCCGTCGCCGTCTGGATGCTGGTCGGCGTGCTCCTCGCCTCGATCGGCGGCAGCGTTGCTCCGCGGGCAGCGGCAACAGCCCGCGCCGCGGACTACAGCGCGGTCATTCTCGCCACGCCGGGTCTGCGGGACTACTACCGGCTGGACGAAAGCAGCGGCACCACCGTTCACGATGCCAGGGGTGGGCGCAACGGCTCCCTCTCCGGCAGCGTGAGCCTGGGCGTGCGCGGCGCCGTCGATGGCGGCAACGAGCCGGCCATGAGCTTCAATGGCACCTCTGGCGAGGCCATCATCCCGCATGGCGACGCAGGTGTAAGCGGGGCCATGACCATCGAAGGCTGGACGGCGGTGCGCGGTGCGCGGCACACGCAGCACCTCTTTGGCTGGCGCAATTACGTCAGCGCCGACTTCTACATCGATCGGCTCGCCAGCGGGCGTTTGGAGGCCCGCTTCACCAACAGCGCCCACCACAGCTACACCATCGATACCCCCGCGACCGGCAGTGGCTGGCGCCATCTCGCCCTCACCTACAACGGCAGTTCCACGCTCGCGCTGTTCATTGATGGCCACCTGCGCGCGTCCACGGCGGCCAGCGGCCATCTGATCGATGATGGCGGCCAGCCGTTGATGATTGGTGGCGGCAACGGCGGAAATTTCCTGAACGGCTCAGTGGATGAAGTGGCCGTGTACGACACAGCTCTGCCGGCGGCAACCATTGCTCAGCACGAGCAGGCCGGCATCGCTGGAGCTGAACCCGCGGCTACGCCCAGCCCCACGCCTAAGGTCGCGGCCACCCCGCGGCCTACGGCCACACCCGCGCCAAAAATCACCCCCAAGCCAGCGCCAGCCACACTCGCCACCAGCAGCGGGTCAGTCAGCTTGCCGTCGCCGGCTCCCAGCAGCGGCTACGCGGCGACCATCCTGGGCACGGCCGGCCTGCAGGATTACTACCCGCTCGCCGAAACTGCCGGCGCCACGGCGCACGATGTGAAGAGCGGGCGCAACGGCAGCATCGAGGGCGGGGTTCAGCTCGCCGTCGCCGGGGCGCCGGTCGGCAGCCTGGCCATGCACTTCAACGGCACGAACGGCCAGGTCCTCATCCCCAACGGCGATGCGGGCGTCACCGGCGCCGCCACCATCGAGGGCTGGGTGAATGCCAGCGCCTCCTCCAATACCGAGCACTATTTCGGTTGGCGCAACTACACCAGCGCTGACTTCTACATCGACCGCCTCAGCAGCGACATGCTGGAGGCGCGCCTCACCACCAGCACCGGCCGCGCGTACACCCTATCGAATGTCCCCGCGCCACAAACCGGCTGGCACGACCTGGCGCTCACCTACGATGGCGCCAGTCGGCTGACGCTGTATGTGGATGGTGTGGCCCGCGCCAGCATCCCCGCCAGCGGCCACCTGCTGGACGATGGCCGCCAGGCCAACATGATTGGCGGTGGGCAGGGCGGCAACTTCCTGCCGGGCAGCGTGGCCGCGGTCGCCATCTACAACGCGGCGCTCTCGGCCATACAAATCGCCAGCCACTTCCACGCCGCCGCCACTCCTCGCACGGCACCACCAAGCACGCCATCACCAGCCACGCCTGCAATCGTCCGTGCGCCTGCAACGAGCTCCACCAGCCCAAATCCTGGCAGCCTGCCAGGACATTGGCTGGGCGTGATGGCCAACGGCTATCCAGGCTCCAGTGCGCAGCCCCTCACAGACTTCATCACCGCCACCGGACTGCGACCGGCCGTCGTGGAGTCCTTCCAGAACTGGACCGATGCCAGCGGCTTTTACAGCTCGCAGCTGGACATGACGCGCGGCTTCGGCGCCCTGCCGCTGGTGACCTGGGGGCCAAACGACACCCTGGCTCACATCATCGATGGCTCCCACGATGCGTACGTGCGGCAGTGGGCTCTGCAGGCCAAAGACTATGGGCATCCCTTCATGCTGCGCTTCGCGCATGAGATGAATGGTGACTGGTACCCCTGGGGCTTTGCTTACGGGCACAACGGCAACACCCCACAGCAGTTCATCCAGGCCTGGCGGCACGTGCACAACATCTTCAGCCAGGCCGGCGCCGACAACGTTATCTGGGTGTGGTCGCCCAACGCCCGTTGGGGCCCTTCAGACAGCTTCGCCTCCTTTTATCCGGGTGATTCGTATGTGGACTGGATCGCTTTCGACACCTACAACTGGGGCAACACCGGCAACACCACCTGGACGTCCTTCAGCAACACCTACAAGCCTTCGTACGACGAGATCACACGCCTCACCAACAAGCCGCTCATGATCGCGGAAGGCGCGGCAGCCGATGCGCCCGATGCACCCTACGCCACGGCCAAGGCCGATTGGATTCGACAGGGCTTCCTGAGCGACGTGCCCAACGTCATGCCTCGCCTGCGCGGCTTCGTGTGGTTCAACGCGGACAAAGAACGCGATTGGCGCGTCAACTCCTCCGCTTCCGCGCTGGCCGCTTTCCGCGCTGTGGCGCAATCAGCCTTTTGGAGGTGAAGCTCAGCCCTCAAGATCCGCCTTCTTCTCCCACACCCAGTAATACCCGTTGCCGAGGGTGGAGGTGAAGGGCAGCTTGGCGATGAGCTGGTACTTGCCGCCACCCCGCAGGATGGGGTCCAGTGAGTGTGCCAGGCGGGCGTTGGCGCCATAGTGCAGCTCCACGAGATCCCAGTAGCCCGCCCGGAGGGCTGCTTTGTATGCCGCCTCGCCCTGCAGGTAGTGACCGGCCGCATCCGTGTAGTCGAACCAGTAGAGGTGGTTCCACTGCCAGAAGGACACCACATCCTGCAGGTAATAGCGCGGCACCTCGTCCTCATCAGCCAGAATGCGCCCGCCAGTGGGCCGCACCTGCATGCGCAGCGTCTGGATGAGCGCGTCGGTGTTACCCCATTCATGGAATAGGCTTCGCGCCTGGCGAAGGCCCATCGCAAACAGGATGAGCAGCACCGCCAGCCCCACCGGCCAGCGCCGCGCCACCCGCCGCGCCGGCAAACTGCCGCTCAGCCAGGCCAGTGCGCAGCCCGCCAGCGGCGCGGCGAACAGCATGCCAAAAGCGAGGTGCTTCTGCAGCGACGTTGGCTCCATCTTGTACACGTGGTACGCCGGCGCCAGCAGCACCGTGCCCCACAACACCAGGGAGATCACCTTCGGTCCAAGGTGAACCTGGCGCAGCACCAAGACCAAGCCCACCAGCCCCAGCAGCGCCAGTGCTCCCGCCTGCTGGACACACTGGAGAATGAGCGAGCCGCGCGTGGCGATCAGCAGCGCCGCGCGCTGTGCGGTGGTGGTCACCAAGCCAGCCCACATGGGCGTGCCCCGAAGGGCCGCGGGCGCAGCCACCAGCGGCAGCACGGCAACGACGCAGGCAAGCGTTGCGCGCCACCGGCCGCGCTGCCGCACGCTTTGCAGCCACAGCAGTGCCAGCACTGTAGGCACAAACAGCAAGCCAGCGTACTTGCTGGCCACTGCCAGCAGGCTCACCAGCCCCACCACAGCCGCCCAGCCGGGCCAGCGTGAGCGGCTGGCTGGGCCGGTCAGCACCGCTGCGACGCCCAGCAGGGCCAGACACATCGCATCGAACGTGGCGAAGTGGCTGAGGAAGAGCACCGACCCCTCCACGGCAAAGGCCGCCGCGCCCAGCAGCCCGGCCTGTTCACCAAAGAAGCGGCGCCCCAGCAGATACACCGTGCCGCTGGCCACCAGCATGCAGGCCAGGCTGAAGAGGCGCACCAGCGCCAGCCCACCCACGATGTCCAGCGCGCCGGCGATGATGGGGTACACGTAGGGCATGCCTGAGAAGTAGGAGCCATACGGCTCGGCGACCTTAGGGCCGCCCAGCCACTGCTGCACAAGCTGGCGCCCCGCGTAGACGTACAGCGCCTCGTCCTGAAAGGCGCTGTTCCGCAAGGAGAGCGCCACGGCCGCCTGCAGGGTCATGATGGCTGCCAGCGGCAGCGAGAGCCGCAGGCTCCCCACCCGCCACGCCTGGATACGGGGTTGGGCAACCACGGGGAGCGCACGTGCAGCCACGCTGGATCAGCCTCCGATATTAATGCCGGCCAGGACCACGGTGGACCTCATGGCCCGGAACACCACCGGGTCCGATGCCATGGACCAGGCCTGGTTATCCGTGGCACTCGGGTGGTCGGCCGGTGAGCCCTCGTGGTACACCAGCCCCATCACGCCACTGTCCTGCCCAACAGTGCGCCCTACCTGCTCCAGCCAGGCGGCCTTAGCACCGGAGCTGCCCTCCGCGCTCACCTCCAGCAGGAGGGGCTTACCCGGGTGCCGCCGCAGCACGGCCGCCACAGCGGCCTGAGGGTTCGCCCAATGCGTCCCCGGGTAGCTGATCAAGCTCAGCAGCACCACGTTGATGCTGGAACTGGGCGGCGCGTACCGCTGATCGTTCGCGGGGTCGGCCGGCGCCCACACCCACGCCACGTTGTGCGCACCCTCCTGTCGGAAGAGTGACTGAATGTGCTCCCATGTCCGCGGCACGTCCTGAGGGATGCCACCGTTGGTCACGGCGGACGATATGGACCAGTTGCGATCCACGTGTGGCAGCACCGTGAGATACACCGGCCGCCCGTAGTTCCGCATCTCATCCGCCCAGCGGCGGATGGCCGCGTCGTGCAGGCCGTTGGATATGGCCGGCAGGCTGCTGTCCAGCAGCGTCCCGCCCTTCGCGGGGGCGAAGATGAGCGTGATCCAGGGCGTGCCGCCGTGCGCCGCGAGTCCAGTCGCCCACGCCACGTCGAACCGATCGGTCAGGTCCTGCGTGCGGCCAACAATGGTGAAGGGTGCGCCCAACGGCCGCGCCAGCTGCGCTGGGCGCGACAGTGGCTCGCCATTGGACAGCGAGATGCCCAGCTGGGGGTGCCCCTGGGCACGGCCGGGAGCAAACGTCAGCGGCTGAGTGACGAAGATGTTTGGGCTCAGCCGCAGGCAGGCCGTGCCAAGCAGCGTCACCGCTACCAGCGATGCCAGCGGCAGCGGCTTGCGCACCGGCCGGAAGGCTGCCACCGCCTCGCGCCACCAGTTGCCCCACGCCCGCACAATGCCTGGCATTTCCGCCGCCAGCGCCAGCCACATCACGCCACCCAGCATCACCAGCGTATACGCCACCCACAGCGCGCTGATCGTCACCGGGGCGCGGCTGAGCCCACGTGAAGCCGCCAGTCCCAGCCCGGCCAGGCAGGCCGCCGCCGCGACCGCGTGCGGTACCAGGGCGCTGATCGATCGGTTGAGCCCGCGCAGCTTGGGCGTCACGACGAAGGTGCCCCGGCGCCCGAGCGCCACGGTTGCCAGCGCCACCAGCAGCACCGGGAAGCTGGCGAAGCCCATAGCGATGCCACGCCAGGTGCTTTTGCCGCGGGCCACATACCAGAACGCCAGTTGCGATGCCAGCCAGTACGGCAGAAAGTGCTCCAGGAAGGCCGCCAACGTAGAGCCGCGCACGGCCGGGAGCCCCGTGATCAGGAAGGCCAGCGGCGCCACGATGTAGATGAGATCGCGCAGGCCGCACAGGTAGTGGGTGCAGGCCAGCCCGTACTGAAAGCGCTGCGCAAGTGAGAGGCCACGCTTCCGCTGCCCCAGCACGATCGGCCGCCAGTGGCTGCGCAGCACCCCCAGCGTGCCGGTGGCCCAGCGCTGCTGCTGGCGAAAATACGCGCGCAGGTCCATGGGCCCCAATCCCTGTGCCAGAACGCCCGGCAGGAACACGCTCCGCCAGCGTGGGTGTAGTTCGATGGAGGCCATGAAGTCCTCCGTCACCGAGTCTCTGGGCAGCCCGCCAATCTCGTCCAGGGCGGCGGCGCGCAGCACCACGTTGGTGCCGCAGATGAAGGCGGAGTTCAGCGCCGCCTTGCCGGGACACAGCACCTGGTAGAAGAGCTGCTGCTGGTCGCCCGCCCAGCGGGCCACTGGGTTCTCGGTGTTGCGGTAGTACTGGCCAGTCTGCACCCAGCCGATGCTGGGGTCCCCGAATGGCGGGATCGTCTCCAGCAGGAAATTCGGTTCGGGTACCTGGTCAGCATCGAAGATGGCCAGCAAGGTGGCGCCGGTAGCGCCAACCTCCTGGCGTGCGTGCTCGATGTTGCCCGCCTTGGCGCCACCACCCTCAGTGCGCGTGATGCAGCGCACCCGCAGCCGCCGCGCCAGCCGCTCCGTGGCCAGCCAGCATGCCGCGCCGGCCACGCGGCCATCGTTGCAGATCACAATCTCGACACGGGCATGGCGGTAACGTCGCACATAGCGCCGCCGCGCCGCCTGCGCCCCCTGTACCGTGGGCTCCAGAACAGCTGCGCCCTCGTTGACAGTGGGGATGAAAATGAACACCGTGCGCCAGGTCGGGTCCTCAACCTCCAGCAAACGGGGGCCCTGGCGGGGCCACACGGTGACCTGCAGGCCCACGATGTGCAGCGCACCGAACAGCTCCGCCGCGTACAGCGGCAGGGCGATCCACCAGGCGACCCAGTCGATCATGGCGAAGCGCCAGGTGAAGTACTCCACCGCGCTCACCATCACAAGCCCCGCCAGCAGGTACAGCGTGGCGGCCTGGCGCTCCACGCCGCTGCGCGCCACGAACGCCACCCCCAGCAGCAGCACCGCCAGTGCTGCCCAGGCGCCCAGGTCCGCCGCGCTGAGCCAGATGAGCGCCGAGGCCACCACCACCAGGCCAGCCACCGGCCAGGCCGCGCCCCGCCCCAGCCAAGCGGGGCGCCCTGGGTGCCATGCCAGCCAGGCGCGCGGCGTGCGCTCCTTGCCGGCCGGCCAGCGAGGGCGAAGCGTGATCATGCGTTACTCCCGGTGCAGAGGTGATCGATGAGGAGCTGGGCCGCCCCGGCGTCAGACGAGAGCGGCCCGCCACACCCACAGCCGGCTGAAGCCGAAGTTCCACAGCGCGCCACAGCCAATGGCGAACACGTTGGCGATGAGATAGGGCAGCCCGCCCGCCTGGGTGAGCACGAATAACGCGCTGAGGGTGAGCGCCATGCCGCCCAGCGACACCAGGTTGAAGCGGGCCAGCCGCCTCAACAGCTCCCCTAAGGGCGCTGGCGGGCGCTGAGCTCGAGCAAAGGTCCAGTAGTGATTGAGCAGGAAGTTGCTCACGATGGCCGTTTCGATGGCGACGGCACTCGAGATCAGGTAGTACAGCCCCACCTGCTCAGTGAGCAGCCACAGCACGCCGCTGTTCAGCGCCGCGCCCAGCAGGCCCACGCAGCCGAAGCGGCCGGCGCGGCCCAGCTCCACCAACCATCCACTCGGAGCGCTCAGATCCGCCTGTGCTATCACCGGGCAACGTCCAGGGCCACGCTCTCCAGCGGTGGCTGGCCGGCGCCTCCGGTTCGCCCGAGCGCAGCCTGGTCCGGCGCGGCGCGTACAGCCGGCGGGCACCAACCCAGCCGCAAGCGCAGCGCCAGCAGCATCGCCTCCAGCACAATCCCGGAGGACATCTTGGAGTGGCCACGCTGCCTATCCGGGAAGGTGATGGGCACCTCGGCGAAGGTCAGGCCGGCTACGTGGCAGGCGTTGTTCACCTCCACTTGGAAGGCGTAGCCGCTGGACCGCAGCGCGGTGAGATCCAAGGCCTCCAGGGCCCGGCGGTTGAACACTTTGAAGCCGCTGGTGCAGTCGCGGATGGGCAGTCCCAGCAGGTGGCGGGCATACCAGCTGCCCCCTTTGCTGATGGCGTGGCGCAGCGGCGACCAGCCAACCGCCTTGCCGCCAGGCACGTTGCGCGAGCCCACCACGACATCGGCCGCGGCGGCTGCCGCCAGCAGTTGGGGCAAATCTTCGGGGCGGTGCGAGAAGTCGGCATCCATCTCCACCACGCGATCGAATCCCGCGGCCAGGGCGAACCGAAAGCCGGCGACATAGGCGCTGCCCAGCCCTTGCTTGCCGGGTCGGTGCAGCACGGCCATCCGCGTGTCTTGGCGCGCCAGCGCATCGGCGAGATCGCCTGTGCCATCGGGTGAGTGGTCGTCCACCACCAGGAGGCGCAGCTCCGTGTCAAGGCCGAGTAACTCGGTCGCCAGCCGCGGGAGGTTTTCCCGCTCGTTGTAGGTTGGGACGATGACGATCGTGGGCACGCGCGCCTCCAAGGGGGTATTTGGGTCCCGTCTGTGGTTTGCCCCTACCTAGGAGTGGTGGCAGGGCGTTTGAAGCACAGGCAGCGTAGTTCGCCAGGGGGGGAGGAGAATCCGTCAATGCCCCCCTTTGGACTGCCGGGAACACCTAACGGAAGTGCGGAGGCTCCACGCCCTACCCCCGGTCCTCGCGTGATGCATTGCTGGTGTGGCGCAAGGCGCCACTCCAACTCGCGAGCATTTCCCGCGTGCCTTTTCCGCGTGCCTTTCCAAGGGAGCGACGCATCTGCGCCTTGAGTCGGCAGGGATGCTGGCGTTGCGCCGGGTCGCAACTTCCGGCGAGCGCGCCAGGGCGGGCCAGGTCGCTGCCAGAGCGACCTGGCCCGGAATCTGCTCCTGGGCGCACGTGGAGAGTCCTCGGCGCGCGCTTGTTC
>JBOGTU010000114.1:0-6751 GCA_050695655.1 Chloroflexota bacterium
GCCGGGAGGTGGTCCCTGCCACGACTTCCGCGGGTTCTTGGGGTAGTGGTTGTAGCCCAGTGTCACCCGGGGGTCGTGCGCGTCGTAGTCCGGTGCAGCCAGCAGCTTGGGCGCAAAGTACGTGGGCAGCGCCTTGGCGTTCACCGGGTTGATGCCGGCGATAACCTTGCCGCCAGCCGATGCCGCCGCGCTGGGCGCCGCGCTCGCCGCCGCGGATGATGCCTGCGCCGCAACGCTGGCACTGGCTGCCGCGCTGCCGGCAGGGGCTGTGCTGCCCGCGGCGCTGCTGGCCGGTGCTGCCGTTCCGCCGCAGGCATCAAGCAGCAGCGGCAGGCCTATGGCCCCCGCGATTGCCCCTCCCGCTGCGGTGCGTATGAAACTGCGCCGTGTGACCCCGTGCTCCGATGATGGACCGCCTTGATCCGGGCCAGCCATGGCTCTCTCCTTGCCGTTTTATCGGTTCGCCGTGATCGCCGCCATGCTGCGCGCCGCGAGCGTTGCTCGGGTGTGATGAGCTATGAGATTCGAAAGGTGCGTCGCGGTGCGAGTTGCCGCCAGTCAAGCACCGTCGGCGGCAAATGTCAAACAGGCGGCACCGGCCATAGGAATGCGGGCCGAACGATTGGGTTTTTGGGCTGGTGAATCAGCCGGGCATGAGCACGGTGACCTTGATGGCCCGTGTGCTCTTATCGGCGGCGCCGGCAAAGGCGGCCTTGAGGTCCACCAGGGGGAACTGGTGCGTCTGCAGGTGTGCCAGCTGTTGCCGGTAGCGCGGCAGCAGGTCCACCGCCGCGCGGAATTCGTGCCCGTGCTCGCTGGTGCCGTACACTTTGGAGCCACGCAGCGTGAGCTCCTTCATGATCAGCGTGCGCGCGTCGATCTCCGAGGGGCCGGAGAAGAGCCCCAGCACCACGACGCGGCCGCCGGCGCGGCAGGCCTGCATGGCCTGGCCCACGGTGGGCGCGTCGCCACCCACACTCTCGAACACAACGTCCGGTTGAAAGTCCTGCGCGAAGGCCAGCATCTGGGCCTCCACCACTGGCTCCAACCCCAGCTGGGCCGCCACCTCCGCCTGATGCGGGTGGCGAGTGGAAATGGCTACGCGCGCGGCGGCATCGCGCGCCAGCAGGCCTACCAGCAGGCCAATGGAGCCGCCACCGACGATCAGCACGCGGCTGTCCAGCTTCAACTCCGCGCGGTGCACGGCGCGCACGCACACGGCCAGCGGCTCCGCCATGGATGCAACGAGCGGCGGCAGCGCGGCTGGAATGGGGTGCACTTCGGAGGCCGGCGCATCCACGAACTCGGCCAGCCCACCAGCGACCTGGGCGCCCAGGAGCTTGCCCTGGCGGCAGTGCTGGCGCTGGCCGGCCAGGCAGAACTCACAGCTGCCACAGGCCAGCCATGGCTCCACGGCGTACAACGCATCCGCCAGGCCGGATGGCCCGGCCAGCACCGTGCCCACCAGCTCGTGGCCCGGCACACTGCGCCCCGCCGCGCCATGGCGGTAGGTGTGCAGATCCGAACCGCAGATGCCGCAGGCGGCGACCTTCAGCCGCACCCAGCCGTCGCTCAGTGGCGGCGGCTCAACCTCCCGCAGCACAATGCCCTGGTCAGTCCACTGGCTTTGCAGCATGACAGCCCTCCTTCAGCCTACTCATCCCAAATGATGCACAACCAGGGTTCTCCGCGGTCATCGCGCCAGCACCGGCCCGCAATCAATTCCCCTCCGGCTGCAAGAGCAATGGTGTTGGATGGCAATGGTGTTGGATGTCATCGTGTGGTCGGAGGGCCGATCCCTTCCTCTCCCGGCTGGGAGAGGCGAAGGTGAGGGCCGGACCCTCTATCGGATCGGCGAACCCTCCGCATCGGCCCGGTTACTGTTGGCCGTGGGAACGCCCGGGAGCCAGAAGCGGCCTTCGACCGGCCCGGCAGCAAACTCTCAGGCCACGTTTTCGAGGGAAAGTACGCTGCGAGCCACCTCGCCACGCGCGAGCACGGCGAAAGCCTCGTTCACCTGGTTCAGCTCGAATCGGCGCGTGATCAGCTCATCCAGCTTCAGCTGGCCATCCTGATACAGCTTCAGGAGCCGCGGAAAATCCACGTGCGGCCGGGCGCTGCCGTAGAACGAGCCCATCACCCGCTTCTCCTGCATCAGCGCACGCGCATCGATCGTGATCGGCGTGTTCAGCGGCGCGTGGCCCACCCAGGTGGTGACACCACGCCGTCGCGTGCAGAGGATGCTCTGCACGAAGGGCGCTGCCACCAGGCCAATGGCCTCGAAGGCGTAGTGCACGCCGACACCGCCCGTGAGCTCCATGATGGCGGCCACGGGGTCGACGTTCTTGGCGTTCACTGTGTGTGTGGCGCCAAAGGCTCGGCCCATCTCCAGCTTGTTATCCAGCTGGTCCACGGCGATGATCATGTCCGCGCCGGCGATGACCGCGCCCTGGATGCAGTTGAGGCCCACCCCGCCGCAGCCGAACACGGCCACGGTGGCACCCGGCTCCACGCGGGCGGTGTTGATCACCGCGCCCACACCGGTCATCACGCCGCAGCCCAGCAGCGCCGCCTGCGCGAAGGGAATGTCATTGTCGATGCGCACGGCCGCCACCTGTGGCACCAGCGCGTAGCCGGCAAAGGTCCCCAGTCCAGCCGCCTGGCCCAGCGCTTGGTCGCGGCCGTGCAGCTTGGGTTTGGTGGGTGTGACCGGCGGATGCTCGCAGATGGCAGGGTAACCCTTCTGGCACATCTCGCACACGCCGCAGCTGGTGCGCCAGCTCAGGATCACGTGGTCACCAGGCTTCAGACCGGCCACGTCCTCGCCCGCGGCTTCCACAATGCCGGCGCCCTCGTGGCCCAGGATCACGGGAAAGAGGCCGTTGCCCCACTCGCCCTTCAAGATGTGCCAGTCCGAATGGCACACGCCGCTGGCCATGAGCTTCACCAGCACCTCGTGCGGCCCCGGCTTCACCAGGTCCACCTCTTCGATCACCAGCTCGCTGTTGGGCTGGTAGGCAATCGCTGCCTTCACGCGGCTGCTCCTCCGCACAAGCTCGCCGGCCTCCTCGCGCTCACCCAAGGGCCGCCGGCGCTGCCGATTGTAGATCGTGTAGCTCTCTAAGATCGCGCGGACGTGCGGCAGGCTGGGAGCTACGACGACCCGGGGTTGAAGGGGTCGATGAGTGACACGCCAGTGTGCGCGACATCCGAAACGTTGCGAGTGGCCAGCGTGAGCTCGTGCACGAGGGCTGTCGCTGCCAGGAGGCCATCCACGACGGGCAGAGGACGCTCAGCGTTGAGCCGCCCCCACACCTCAGCGACTGCCGTGCTGATGGGCAGCACGCGGGCCGCATAATCGCGGCCAAGGGTCGCGAGCCAGCGCTCGTACACCTCGGCTTGGACGGGGTCGCGGCCCCGCAGCCGCTCTACACCCTGGCGAATCTCACCCACCACGAGCACGCTGAGGTACAGGTCGGCACCTCTTACGGAGGCCAGCCAGCGCTTCACCGTGGCGCTTCCGGCGGGCTTGCGTACTTCCGAAATCACGTTGGTGTCGAGCAGGAATCTCACAAAGTGACCGATGGGGGGAACGCCGCGTCCCGGCGAATGTCCAGCTCTGCCAGATCTGGCGCTTGGCGCAGAAACTCGCCGAAGTCCATTGTGGGTGCGTTGAGCCGCTTATAGTCGGCCATCGACAGCACGACCACCACCTCGGCCCCATGCCGGGAAACGATCTGGGGCGCATCACTCATGGCCCTACGCACCACGTCGCTGAAATGCTGCTTGGCTTGCTGCAACTGCCACACCATGTTTGCACCCCTTGGATTCGGACTTCACGCATCTAGTCTGTCTAGACATAATAGACCATCAGTTGGCATCCTCGTCAATGCTCAGCCGCGGAAGATGAGGGCCAGGGCGGTGCCGGCGGCGAGGGCAAAGCAGAACCAGCTGGCGGAGGTGACGCCGCCCACGCTCAGGATCGCGCCCGCGGCCGTGGCGGCCACAAACATGGTGGTCCAGGAAAGTCGTGCACCCAGGCTCATGTCCCGCCCGTTGCCGGAACGCGTGCGCCGGCGGCCAGCGCGCCCACCATTCTGAGCGACCTTCACCTCAAGCTGGCCGGTCTCGATGCGCGAAAGCACGCGATCCATCGTGGCTGGCAATGCCAGCAGCACGCGGCCCGCGTCCAGCAGCTGGCGCAGGACCTGCTGGGCGGCTTCACCAGCCCCCGCGCTATCCAGCCCTAAGAAGCGCTGAGCGTAGGGTGTCGCAACCTCAATGAGGTTGAAGTTGGGCGCCAGGCCCGTTGCCAGTCCAGACAGCGTGCCCACGGCCCGCCCACCGAAGGCGAACTGCGCCGGAATGCGGAAAGGCTGCTGGTACAGCAGCTCCTCCACTTCATGGGCCACACTGGAGATGTCCAGGTCGCGTGCTTCACCCAGCGAGATGCCGTGGTAGCGCGACACCAGGGCGGCGATGCCGCGTTCGATCGCCGCCATGTTTGCTCCGGACCCAATGAACCCCAGCTGCTCCAACGCCTGCGCCATGTTGTGCGCGTTGTTCGTCACAAAGGCCAGGAACAGCCCCTTGAGGCCGGCCTTCATGGTAGGCGTGAGCGACCCCACCATGCCGAAATCCACAAACGCCACCACCGGTGAGGCGCCATCCCGCCCGGGCTGCACGAAGATGTTGCCCGGGTGTGGGTCCGCGTGGAAGAAGCCCTCCTGAAAGAACTGGTAGAAGTAGGCTTCCACGGTGCGCTTGGCAACTTCCAGGCGATCTACATGAGCGGCCTCCAGCGCGGCGTAGTCATTGATCTTGATGCCGTCGACCCACTCCAGAACCAGCACCCGCTTCGACAGCAGCTCCTCGTGCACGCGGGGGATGGCGATGGTGGCACTCTTGGCGAACATGGCCCGAAGGCGCTCCGCGTTGGCCGCCTCGGTGACGTAGTCGATCTCTTCGAGGGTGGTGCGCCGGAACTCGCGGTACAGGCCCCACAGGTCCAACGTTCCGTTCACCCGCACCAGGTGCGAGATGATCCAGATGACGAAACGAATAGTGCTGAGGTCCATGTCCACGAGCTGCTGGATGTTGGGCCGCTGCACCTTCACCGCCACTGTTTCGCCCGTGGCGGCGATCACCGCGCGGTGCACCTGCCCCAGTGAAGCGGCCGCCGCGGCGGTGGGATCGAAGGTGCTGAAGAGTTTGGCGATTGGCTGCCCCAGCTCGGCTTCGATGACGCTGGCCACGTGGGAGTAAGGAGCGGCGGGGACACTGTCCTGCAACGAGGCCAGCACGGCCAAGGCCCGCTCCGGCAGCAGGTCGGCCCGCGAGCTCAGGAACTGCCCCAGCTTGATCATCAGCACGCCCAGGTGCACGGCCGTCTGGCGGAAGGCCACCAGCACTTCAATGAGCTGGTCCACGTTGGGCCGCTCGGCCAGGTCGCCCCGTTCGTGCGCGCGCAGCACCCGCCGCCGCTCGTGATAAATCACCCACAGCGTCCACAGCAGCAGGCGCGACACGCGTACAAAGCGCCAGGTCTGCTGCCAGCGGTTGATGCGGGGTGTGGTCCTGTGCTTCACGGTTCTCCTGCTAAGTCTGGCGCATACGCGCCGCCGAATGGAACACGCGAGCGCAGGCCGGGCCAGCGGGCGAGGGAGGAAGGCGCGACCGGCAGGCGAGGAGGCAGGCCAGGCCAGCGGGCGGGGGGAAGCAGTGTGGAGTGAAGTGCAGCCCCATGCCCTAGGCAGATTGTCCTAGAACGCGCAGTGGTGGAGCACCTCCGGCCGGTTCTCAAAGCGGGAGCACGCCCCGGTTGCTGCACGAAGAGGGAGCTCAGCGTGCCCTTGGCTCATGACGTCGTTGGAGAGTGGGGTTTGAGGGGATCCAGGGGCAAGAGCTGGCTCAAGGCCAGCGTGCTGGGCGCACTGGTCATGCTGGCGGATGTGGGGAGTGCATTCGGCGCGGGGGCAGCTCCCGCCGGCTTGGCGTGCGGGGTGGGCTGGTACTGCGGGGACGTAGGCCAGCCCGCCTGGCCGGCTCAGCTGACGCTCAGCGATACCACCTGGACCGTCCACAGCTGGACGGGCGACGTGTGGGGCACGGCCGACCAGTTCTCTTATGCCGCGCAGCCTGTGACCGGCGACGCCACGCTCTCCGCGCTGGCTACCATCGGCTACGCGCGCGACCCGTGGGTGAAGGCCGGCGTCATGCTGCGCCAGGCGAACGATCCCGGCGCGCCCTACTATGGGGTGTTCGTGAGCGCGGGCAACGGTCTGGTGGTGCAGGTGCGCCCCTCCCAGGGGGCGTTCTTTCGAGTGCAGGCGCGGGTGGACTTTCCCGGCCCGGCATACGTGGCCGTCTCGCGCAGCGGCAACGACTTCGCAGCCTACTACTCCGAAGATGGGTCGACCTACACGAAGGTGCCGGGCAGCGAAGCCAGCCTGAGCCTTGGAAGCACCTATCAGGCTGAACTGTCCGTGAGCGCCCACCAATCGGGCCTGGCTACGGCGACCTTTGACCATGTGGCCCTGGGCACATCCGCCCCCGCGCTGCTCTCAAACGTCGCCCCCGTGCTGCCGGCGCTGCCACTCCAGCCTGGTACGCCCAGCCTGGCCGGCCACTGGCTGGGCGTGGGCTCCATCGGCAACAGCCCGCCCAAGCTGGATGCTTTCTTTCGCCTCACCGGCCTGCACCCCACCGTCTCGCAGTGGGGCATCTACTGGCCCAACCCCCTGCCCAGTGC
>JBOGTU010000115.1:0-7059 GCA_050695655.1 Chloroflexota bacterium
CCCATCTCCTGGCGCGGACTTCGCTCGCGCCCACATCCTGGAAGGGTTCAAGATCGCGCTGGATAACCTGGACGCGATCATCAAGACGATCCGCGAGTCGGACACAGCGGAAGCGGCACAGACGGGCCTGAAGCAAGGCTTCAACCTGTCGGACCTGCAGGCGCGCGCCATCCTGGACCTGCAACTGCGCCGGTTGGCCGCCCTTGAACAGAAGAAGATCAACGACGAATACGCCGAGGTGATCAAGAACATAGCCGCCTTGGAGGACCTGCTCGCCAACCCTCGCAAGATCGACCAGGTGCTCAAGGACGAGCTGGCCGACCTGAAGAAAAAGTATGGCGACGAGCGGCGTACCGCGATCACTGCAGACGAGGCCGCCGAGCTCACGGATGAAGACCTGATCGCCGATGAAGAAGTAGCCATCACCATCACCAATCGTGGCTACATCAAGCGCGTGCCCAGCTACACCTACCGCGTGCAGCGCCGAGGCGGGCGCGGTATCACCGGCATGATCACGCGCGAAGAGGACGCAGTCGCTCAGCTGGTGGTGTGCCACACGCACGACAACATGCTCTTCTTCACCAACCGCGGGCGTGTGTTCCACATCAAGGCCTACGAGGTGCCGGATTCCAGCCGCACCGCCAAGGGCACGCCCATCATTAACCTCATCAACATCGAGCCTAAGGAACTGGTCACCGGCCTCATCCACATCCGCAACTTCGAGGAAGCCGGCAGTTACATGGTGATGGCTACACGCCGCGGCGAAATCAAAAAGACGCCACTCACGGAGTTCTCCAGCGTACGCCGAGCCGGCCTCATCGCTTATGACATTGAGCCGGGCGACGATCTGCAGTTCGTGCGGGCGCTGGAGAAGGACGCGGACGTTATCCTGGCCAGCCGCATGGGCTACGCCGCGCGCTTCTCAGAGACGGAACTGCGGGCGGCCTCGCGCGCCTCGGGCGGGGTGCGCGGCATTCGGCTGCAGGCCAAGGACGAAGTTATCGGCATGGATGTGATCCGCGAGGAGTCCGAGTTGCTCACGGTCACGGAGGATGGCTACGGTAAGCGCACCCCGGTGGACCAGTACCGCTCCACTGGCCGCGGCGTGCAGGGCGTGTACACCATGGAGCTGCGCAAAGGTCGTGGCGGCCTGGCCGGCATGCGTGTCGTCGATCCCGCGGACGAGCTGATGCTGATCTCGAAGGACGGCATCGTCATCCGCACGCAGGTGAATACTGTGCGCCAGACCGGGCGACTGGCTCAGGGCGTCACCGTGATGAAGCTCGGCGCGGGAGATCGCGTCGTCTCCATCTCCACCGTTGGCTTCCAGAACGGCGATGCGAAGCCCACTGATGAGGAAGCCGAGCCTCAGGAGTAAATCCGGCCGCGCAAAGTTGGAGGCATCTGGTCTTCGCCGACCCGTCTTACGCAGGGGACCATACCAGCCCTCCGGGATTGCTCAGATATTCAACTTCGGCCGCGAGGGTCCGCGTGGCATACGCGCGGCGTCTACCGCTGGCTTGCGCCGCGCTCCACGCGGATGGCGATGTCCATCATGAACTCAAAGTAAGCGGCAGCCTCCGTCATTGAGAAGTCCTGCTTCTGAAAGGTCATCTGGGGGATGCCGTCGTCGCCAATGGTGCAGATGACGCCCAGGCGGCCCAGCCAGGGCTGAAGCTGATTGCGGCGCGGTCCACGCGTGGCGTGAGCGGCCGGCAGTGGCACGGAGCCGCCGAAGGGCCGAGCAATCAACTCCGGGTGCACGGTACCCACGTGCACGTATGCGTCCGCGCAGCAGCGCACGCAGGCCAAGTACTCGCTCTCATCCAGCGCGCCCTCGGCCTGGGCCAATGTATTGCGCAGCACAGCATCCGCGAGATCGCTGGGGCGAATCATCGCCTGCCTCTTACGAGCCCTGCGGCTATCCCTGGCCGTAGCCCAGCACGCGGTACCTTCACCTGCCGTTGAGTTCGACTGGAGAAGCGACCCCAACGAGCGGCGCTCTTCAGATGGAGCTGTTCACTGGCCACTTGGTGCCCTGCAACTGCTGCTCTCGCCACTGCTGGTGCTGGGGATGCCGCTCCTTGAACTCGGGCATCACCTCTTTGGCGAACAGCTCCAGCGATTCCATGATGTCCTCGTGCTTGCGATCGCCACACTGGGAAAACAGGTTCATGACGTCCACATGGGCCGCCTCGAACTGCCGGGCCGTCTCCAGAATGTACTTAGGCGAACCAATGAGCCCGCCCCGGCGGCCCATGCGGTACAGCACCTTGGCGCTCTCATCCTCCGGCTCCAACTCAGTCACCTGCTCGCGCTTCTCGGCGGACTCTTCGGCGTCGTACCGGCGGCGGAATTCGCGATAGATGTTGTCCTGCCCATAGGTGTGGTGCCCGTTCATCCAGCCGAACACGAAGCCAAAATACTGCGCGCCCCGCAGTCCCTTTTCTATGGCCTCCTCATCAGTCCGCGCACAGAACATGTTGCCGCCGGTCACAAGCGCCGGGTTGATGGCCTGGCCAATTGGCGCGCGGCAGTTGCGGATGAGCTCCCAGTAGCGCGACACGCGCTGCTGTGTATCCTCCACTGTTTCGAAGCCCACGCCCAGCGCACCAATGCCCAGCCGCGCCGCCAGCATCACCGTCTCCGTGCGCGACGAGGCGACCCACACCGGCGGATGTGGCTTCTGCACCGGCTTAGGGATCACGTTGCGCGCAGGCATAGTGAAGTACTTGCCTTCGTATCCGGGATACGGCACCGTGGTCATCATCCGCAGGCACTCGCGCGTGGCTTCTTCCCAAGCCTGCTTCTTCTCCTCATGAATGGTGAGAAAGCCGCCGATCTCCGTGGTGGTAGCGCCTTCGCCCGTACCGAACTCCGCCCGACCGTGTGACACGAGATCCAGCGCCGCGATGCGCTCCGCCACTCGGGCGGGGTGATTCTGCTTGGGCGGCATCTGGATGATGCCGTGTCCCAGGCGGATGTTCTTGGTCCTGCCGGCGGCAGCTCCGAGGAACACTTCCGGCGCCGCGGCGTGGCAGTATTCCTCCAAAAAGTGGTGCTCGTTCACGAACACGTAGTCATAGCCGAGCTTGTCAGCCCACTCGATCTGCTCCAGGGCCTGGTCGTACGTGCGCTGCTCGTCGCCCTCGTGCCACTGGTCCGAGTCCAGCGGTTTGGGTGTTTGCAACTGAAAGGTGATGCCGAACTTCATGGCCTTGCGCCTCGCCGGCCAATCAGCGCCGATCGCCGAAGCGCGAGAACTCGATTTCCTGGGCGGTGATGAACTCCAGCAGCACCGGCCGGCCCTCTCTCGTCTTCTCCACGCCACGCTTGAGCGCCGGCACGATTTGATCCGGCTGGGTGATGCGCTCGCCGTAGCCACCTAGGGCCTTGGCCAGCTCCGAGTAGTTGCCGCTGATGTCCGTGCTGCGGAACTTCTGCGTGGCCGTCTTCATCACTGGCAGTTCCATGGCCATCGAGGAATTATTCATAAGAATGGAGAGGATCGGAATGCGCTCACGCACCGCTGTTTCGAAGTCCATCCCGGTGAACCCGATGGCAGCGTCGCCCCAGACGTTCATGCACAGCTTGTCTGGGCAGGCCAGCTTGGCGCCCATCGCCAGCCCCAGGCCGTAGCCCAGCTGCGTGGTTTTGCCCCAGCCGATGTAGCTCATTGGCACGTCGCTTCGCCAGAAAGGCGACAGCTGGTCGCGCGGGCTGCCCGCGTCATGCGTGATGATGGTGTTCGCCACATCAAGGGTGTGCCACATCTCCCAGATCACGCGGTAAGGATTGAGGGGGGCGGTGTCCGCCGTGAGCTTGGGCAACCAGCGCGAGAGCCACTGCTCCCGAAGCCGCGCAATTTCACCGGTCACTTCGCCCAAACGGCCCCGTGGCTTGCCGCCGAGGCGTTCCCGCACGGCGTCGCGTACGGCGGCCAGCGTGAGCTGCGCATCGCCAATGAGGGCCTTGTTCGCCACAACATCCTTGTTCACGTCCGCCGCGTCCTGCGTGGCATGGATCATCGTCTTGCCCGCGGGCATGCGCACGCCAAAGCCAGTGCGGGTGAAGCTGCAGCCAATGCCAAAGATCACATCGGCCTCGTGCAGGAAGTGGAACACCATCTCCGGCATGGCCGCGCCGCCGGACCCAAGCGACAGCGCGTGTGTCTCCGGAAACGCGCTCTTGCCGGGGAGGCTTGTGGCCACGGCTGCTTCGAGCAGCTCCGCCAGTTCTTTCAGCTCAGCCCAGGCCTTGGCATAGTGCACGCCCTGGCCGGCAAAGATCACCGGACGCTTGGCTCCCACCAGCAGCCGCGCCACCTCCTCAACCTCTCTGGGATCCGGTGCGCTGCGCAGGGCCGGTGTGCGTTGGTAATCCAGCGGCGCCTCCACCTCCTCCACCGCGACATCCGTGGGCAACTCCACCACCGCGGGACCCATGCGCCCATTCTTGGCTTGCGTGAAGGCTCGGCGCAGCACATCGGCCGCCATCGAGGGCAGCGTGATGCTCTCGACGGACTTGGAGATGTGCTGAAAATTCAGGTAGGCGTGGAAGTTAGGTTTGACCTGCGCCCACGACCGCTGATAGCCTGCCGGCACCACCACCATAGGCACGCCCTCCGAGTAGGCCTGCGCCACGGAACCAAACGTGTTCTCGGTGCCCGGCCCGTGCTGCATGGCGAACACCCCTACCCGCCGGCCGGAGGTGACACGGCTGATGGCGTCCGCCATGTGCACGCCGGTGCGCTCCTGCCGCACGATGATGGTGCGAATGTCTGCCTCGGCGGCCGCCTCGATGAGCGGATTCACCGGGTAGCCAATGAGGCACTCCACGCCTTCTCGCTTGAGTATCTCAGCCATGGCCGCCGCTACGCGCATTGCCCTGCCCCCTGCCCGTTACGCTTCAACTGATTCATCTCGCCACGCCTCCGTAACCTTATGTCAAGCGCTCTGAGCCGCCAGAGGACCTCGGTCGCCGCCGCCACCACTATAGGTCATCAGGGCGTCGAGCGGCCCGCTCACCCGAGGGCGAAGCGGGCACCGTCTCAGGCAGTGAGAAAGGCGAGCACGTCGCGGTTGAAGGCTTCCGGGTTCTCCTGCGGCACGGCGTGGCCAATACCTTCGTACACAATGAGCTTGGCGCCAGGGATGCCCGCGGCGATGGGCCGCCCGGACTCATCCAGCTTGTTCACCTGGTCGTTGCTGCCCCAAACCACCAGCGTGGGCGCGCTGATGTGGGGCAGCCGTCGCACGATGTTGTAGCGCTGCCGGGTGACGGGGTTGGTCATGTGGCGCATGACCTTGGCGAAGGCGTCGCCGTGGCCCGGCAGGTCGATCTTCTTGATGAAGGTGGCCGCCTGATCTTCCCCGCTCAGCCCGCCCGCGGCAGGGCGATGGCTCAGTTGCTGGCGAATCTGCTCTGCGCTGGGCACCTTGAATTCCACCATGTTCTGCAGTGGGCGCACTGCCGCGCCGCCGCCGGCCACATTCACCACGCGGTTGCAGCGGTTGGGGCTTTCGTAGGACAGCAGCGTGACAATCCAGCCGCCCATGGAGTGGCCCACGAAGTTGGCTTTCTCGATACCCAGCACATCCATGAACTCGCGCACGTGGTCCACCAGATAGGCGAACGAAAACTCCTGATCCAGCACGTCGCCCAGGCCCCAGTTCAAGCAGTCCATGGCCAGCACGCGCAGCTTGCTGGCCAGCGGGCCCATGCTGCCGGCCCAGTTCTCACAGCCGCTGGTCCAGCCGGCACCGTGGATGAGGATGGTCGGGTAGCCGCTCCCGGCCTCCCAGTAGCGGGTTTTGCCGTGCGTCATCTGCGCGAACTTTTCGGTGAACACGTTGGAGGCAATTGCCATGCCATTCCTCCTGGCCAATTCAGGTGTGTTGCAGGCGCAGTTCACAGAGGCTGCGCCCGTCGGGGGGAATGCTACACCGCCGGCACGCCCCCCAGCACGTCGCGGCTCAGCTCGGGATGATCAACAAAGCCCTTGCGCAGCTCGGCTGACCCTTCTACCCAGCTGGCGTCGGGCGGCAACATCACGCCGCCGGTACGCGTGGTGTAGGCGCTTGGCTCGTCCACGCACGGTGGCAGGGTGCCCGTGTCGCGCAAGGCGCGCGCGGCGTCGATCAGCCGGCGGCGCGTGCGGATGACCATGGCATCGGTCGTACCCAGGTGCTCCTTGCTGCGATCGTAAATCTCGCCCATGCTCTCTGTCACTGCCTGGTCTTCCATGGTGACGCTGGGCAGGCCGGTGTAGCTGTCCATGTTCCGCTGCTTGGCGCGGTCGATCCGGTAATCGTTGCTGGCGTTGGGCGCGCAGCGAAAGCGGCCGAGCCAGTCGCTCGTATTCGGCAGCATCTCGGTGGGGTCGCGGAAGCGCCGCGCGTTCACGCGGTTCATGCCCAGGCCAAAGGTGTGGCCATCGTCAATCGGCACCCAGGCCCGCACACGCACCTCCAGACCCAGCACGCCGGTGGGGATCATGGCGTAGCACGGAAACAGGAACTGGGCGATGCGGTGGTAGCGCCGCTGTGCGTCGATTGCGCGGGCGGCGGTGTACATGGTACCCACGTTGGTGTCCACCGCCTCGAAGTGCGGCGCACGATCCTTGAGCGCGTAGTAGCCCCAGGAGCCGGGAGGCGCGCTCTCTGCCTTCAACGCGCCGGTGTGCAGGAACACCGTGTGCCCGGTATCAATGTCGCCTTCCAGCGCCTGCATCCAGTTGCACTCCCGCTGGAAGATGCCGATCGAGCACTGGCCCTCCGGCAGCATGTTGGCTTCCAGGTCGGGCAAGCTCGGCGGATTGTCCTGCCGCGGGCCCATGTAGATCCAGATCACCCCGCCGCGCTCCGCGGCCGTGTAGGCCACGGCCTTGACCTTCGACTTGAAGTTGGACTCCGCCGGTTCATTGGGCATGTCCACGCAGGCGCCTGTCACGTCGAACTTCCAGCCGTGATACACGCAGCGCAAGCCACATTCCTCATTCCGGCCGAAAAACAGGGAAGCGCCGCGGTGCGGGCAGCGCTGGTCCACCAGGCCCACAGC
>JBOGTU010000116.1:0-26479 GCA_050695655.1 Chloroflexota bacterium
GGATCACGGCTCCGCCACGGGGACCGCGGCCAGAGCGGCTCGGTGGCGCGCTCACACCGCGTGGGCCCGCATGTAGTCTTCCAGGATCACCGCGGCGGCCGCGGCGTCCACCCGGCGCTTGCGCTCGCGCCAGCCGGCGCCCGTAGCGGCGAGCCGCTCATCCGCCTCAATGGTGCTGAAGCGCTCATCCTGCAGCTCCAGCGGCACGGGCAGTGCGCGGGCCAGGTCGCGCCCGAAGGCCTCGGCCCGCTGCGCGTTCTCACCCCGTTCGCCCGCCGCCGTCAGGGGCAGCCCCAGGATCACGCGCTCTGCTCGCAAGCCGGCCATCAGCGTGACGATCGCCTGCCGGTCGGCCCGGGCCGAGGTGCGCCGCAGCACTCGCTCGGGGAATGCCATGCCTCGCTCGGACTCTGCCACCGCCACCCCTATGCGCTTCTGCCCGAGGTCTAAGCCCACCAGGCGCATCTTACGATCCCTGCATCTGCACCGGATTCAGCACCTGCACCTGGATGCGCCAGGCGAAGCGCGACACGTGGCTCACCCAGAATGGCCACAGCCGCACCTGAGCGTTGCCCACGCCTGGCACACCGCGCAGGTAACTGCTGGCCCGCGAAACGGTCATGCCGCGCACCGCGCTGCTTACTCTGGCGGTGTCGATGGGGCTGGAAACCTGCGCCAAGGCGTGCACGCTGAGCTTGATGGTGGACCCGTCATCTGACTGCACCACCGGCGGTTTAATGGTCACCGGCGCGTGAGTGAGGGCAACGCCCTGGCCGCTGTGCTGCACTGCGCTGGTCACGGCCTGGTTCACCGCGGCGTTCACATCGTCGCCTATGAAAGTGAGACCGCGGACAAGCACCTTCATGTGCAGCACGGTGGCATTGGTGACCTGCTCCGGCGTTTGGTCAAAGCTCAGCTGTTCGATGGTGGTATCGGTCTGCACGCTTGGATCGGGCAGGAAGGTGAGATTGCGCGCGAGCTGTGAGCGGATCTGCTTGAGACCCTGCTGCACCAGCTGCAGCCGGAGCGCCTCTTTGGCTTGCGTTTGATCCTGCTGGCTCAGCATGCCTACCTGCTTATCCGTGCCGCCACCGATCGGCTGCGTGTTCACCACGCCCAGGCTGCCGGCCAGTGGCCCGGCCACGGCATTGACGGCGCCGGCCGGAACGTTGCCCTCCATGCCCGGCTGCATGGCCTGCACGGGCAGGGTGCTGCTGCCGGGCAGCGTATCGCTGCCCACGTGCGCGGCGCCTGGCACCACGGCATCCACCATGGTTTGGAATTGCTCCGTGCCGGCCACCACCAGGGTGCCCTTGGGGATGGCGACCGTTTTCGCGGCGGTATTGGTGAGGGTGACGCTGCCGCTGGCAGTTTGGTTGGGTGCACTGCGCTGGCCCGTGGCCTGCACCGTTTGCTGGCCGCTTACGTCCAGCGCGAGTACGCGCGCTGGAATGCGCCCGGCGGCGGCATCCACCTCCTGCTGCTGTGCATCCGCCACCAGTGGCACGTCCAGTGGGAAGGGCCGGCTGGCGGGCGCCACCGTGATGCTGGCCGCGGGCAGCACAAGGTACAGCACCACCAGCAGGATGACCAACAGGATGCCGCCGAAAATGCGAGAAAACCAGCTGTCCAGCGGCATGGAGTGCATGGCGGCGGCCACGCGGTTCGAGGGCGACCACATGCCGTCCTTGAACGCTTCCAGCGTGGAGTAGGCCTGCAGGCCGGTTTCGCGGCACAGCCGGCGGGTGAACTCGTCGTCCGAGATCACGGCCAGTTGCAAGGCGCGGTCGCGGGCTCGCCGCTGCAGCAAGCGAATGTTCACCGGGTTGTGCAGAGGGCTCCGTTCCCCGGCCACGATGGCGATGCGCTGCGTGGTCGAGGCGTCCACGCGGTTGAGCACGGAGCCGATGCTCTCGCCCTCGTCCAGCAGCAGGATGTGGTCCTGTTTCACGCTGGCGGCGTGCTGTGGCGCCTGCCGCGGGGCGAGAAGGTGAAGGCGCCACGGGTGGCCGCGGGCACCTTAGTGCGCGTGCAGCGCCTCGCGCGCGGCCGCGGCCGCGGCCTCCAGCCCCGCGGTGAGCTTGGAGCGGTCCCGGCCACCGCCCTGGGCAAGTTCCGGCCGGCCACCGCCGCCGCTGCCGCCGGCCGCCAGCGAAGCGGCTTTCACCACGGGGCCGGCGGCAACGCCGCGCTGCACCAGGTCCGGCGTAACGTAGGTGAAGAAGGCCGGCTTCTCGTCCACCACCGCGCCCAGCGTCACCACACCGGAGAAATGCAGCGTGCGCACGCGATCCACGGCCAGCAGCACATCCTGCCGGCTGTCCGCGGGGAGCTGCTCCGCCACCACCTGTGGCTCGCCGGCGTGGCCGCGGATGCGGCCGATCAGCACTTCCAGCTCGGCGCCTGCGCCTTCGCGCTTGAGCTTGTCAATCTGCTTGTCCTTACGGCTCAGCTCGTCCAGAAGATGCTGCACCTGGCGCGGCAGGTCCACCTCGGCGCCCGGCAGGACTTGCGAAAGCGCGCGCAGGGCATCCAGCCGGTCGCGCACGTAGCGGGCGGCCTGGCGGCCGGTGAGCGCCTCGATGCGCCGCACGCCGGCGCCTACGCTCTCCTGCCCAACAAGCAGCAGCTCGCCGATCTGCCCGCTGGCCTGGCAATGGGTGCCGCCACACAACTCCTTGCTGAAGCCGGGCAAGCTGACCACACGCACCGTGTCGCCGTATTTCTCCTCGAACAGGCCAATGGCGCCCTCTGCCATGGCCTCATCCAGCGACATGACTCGTGTGAGCACCGGGTCGTTTCGGCGAATCTCTTCGTTGGCGATGTCCTCCACTTGCCGCACCTGTGCCTCGCTCAGCGGCGCGGCGGAGTGGAAGTCGAACCGCAGCCGCTCGGGGTCCACCACGGAGCCGGCCTGCGTGGCCTGCTCGCCCAGCACCTGGCGCAGGGCGGCGTGCAGCACATGGGTGCCGGTGTGATTGCGGGCGGTATCCCAGCGCAGCGCTTCATTCACCTGGGCAGTCACGCCGTCGCCCACGCTGAGCTGGCCGGAGGTCACGCGGCCGCTGTGCACATGCAGATCGGTGAGCGGCTTGGAGGTGGTTTCGATCTCCACGCTGGCGTGCGGAGCAATCAGCTGGCCGGTGTCGCCCACCTGCCCGCCGCCGGTGGCGTAGAAGGGCGTGCGATCCAGCACAATCTCGCCCGCCTCGCCGGCCAGCAGCTGGTCGCGCAGGGCGCCGTCCACCAGAATGGCGACAATAGTGGCGGGGGCAGCCATGGTTTCGTAGCCGAGGAAGGCGCTGGGCCCGTGGGCTTCGCGGATGGACCGGTAGAGGTCCGGCGACGCGCTGAAGGTGCGCCCGCCCTTGCCCGCGGCGCGGCTGCGCTGGCGCTGCGCCTCCAGCTCGCGCGCAAAGCCTGCTTCGTCCACGCTGAGGCCGCGCTCCGCCAGGATTTCGCGCGTCACCTCCAGCGGAAAGCCGTAGGTATCGTGCAGCTTGAAGGCGTCGGTCCCGGCCAGCGGGGCGCCGGGCGCGAGGGCACCACTGAGCTGGTTGAGCAGACTGAAGCCCTGCGTCAGCGTTTGGCCGAAGCGTTCCTCCTCCGTGGCGATAAGGCCCAGCAGGTGCTGCCGCCGCCGGGCCAGCTCGGGATACACCGCGCTCATGCGGTCACACACGGCCTCGGCCAGCCGGGTGAGGAAGGGCTGCTCGCGCCCCAGCAGCCGGCCGTAACGCACGGCCCGGCGAATCACCCGGCGCAGGATGTAGCCACGGCCTTCGTTGGCCGGCTCCAGGCCATCGGCAGTGAGGAAGGTCATGGCGCGCGCGTGGTCGGCCAGCACGCGCATGCCGTAGTCGCGCTGGGCATCCTGCCCATAGGAGGCGCCCATGGCCTGCTGAATGGCCACCATCAGCGGCTCAAAGAGATCGGTCTCATACACGGTGCGCTTGCTCTGCAGCAGCAGCGCCCAGCGCTCCAGGCCGCCGCCGGTATCGATGTTGGGGCTGTGCAGCTTGCCCTGGATTTCGTTGCGTTCGTTCTGCAGGAACTCCGTGAACACCAGGTTCCAGAACTCCAGGTAGCGTTCGCACTCGCACCCGGGTGCACACTCCGGCCGGCCGCAGCCCAGCTCCGCGCCGCGGTCCAGGTAGATCTCAGAATCCGGCCCGCACGGCCCAGCCGAGCCGCTGATGCTCCACCAGTTGTCCTCGCTGGCGTGGATGCGCCCGGCGGGAATGCCCACCGCCTGCCAGATGGCCGGCGCATCGTCATCCGTGGGGTGCACGGTCACGTGCAGCCGGGCCGCGTCGAAGCCCAGATGAAGCAGAAGGTCCCAGGCGAAGTGAATGGCGCCTTCTTTGAAGTAGTTGCCAACAGAGAAGTTGCCGAGCATCTCGAAGAAGGTGAGGTGGCGCTCGTCGCCCACGGACTCAATGTCGGTGGTTCGGAAGCACTTCTGGCAGCTGGTGAGGCGGGGCGCCGGTGGCTTGGCCTGGCCCAGGAAGAAGGGCTGCATCTGGTGCACGCCAGCGGGCGTGAGCAGCACCGTGGGGTCGTTCAGCGGCAGCAGCGAGGAGCTGGGCAGGCGCACATGGCCGCGCTCTTCGAAAAAAGTCAGAAAGGCGGAGCGGATCTCGTCCGAGGTCACCGAGTAATTATGCCCAGAAGCCGGCGTCCGCTCCCTCGCATGGGAGCGGACGTGCAGATGGCCAGGTCGGAGCAGCTCCTCGTAGCGGAGCTACTCCCAGTAGGCGAAGCCCATGGCGCAGCCGGTGCTGGGGCGCGAGCGGTAGCCGGGGATGTAGTTGATGAGCGTCATGTCCAGTTCTTCCAGTGCGCCGGCGGCCGCTACCCAGTTGAGTATCTCGGATGTGCCGCCGCGCATCTTGTCGCGCGGCAGCGCCCACAGCGCCTGCTTGTCTCCGTTCTGCAGCCCGGCGATGACCTGCTGATCGAGCGGCTCGTCGATAACGATGTGGCTCAGCCCACCCGAAGCCATGACGCCGATGCGCTGATCGCCACCCCAGCCCGCGACGGACTCCCGCACGGCCTGACCCAGCGAATAGCAGCGCTTGGGCGTGGGCTGGTTGGGCGGGTAGTAGGTGTTGAGCATCACCGGCACAATGGGGATGTCACACTCCGCCCAGAGCCGCTGGTACAGGAAGCTGAAGGCGTGGCCAATGCCCCGTTCGGCGCGCAGCTCGTTGCAGCGCGTGACCTCGAACTCGCGCTCGGTGAGCGCTTCGATGAGGTGGTTGGCCAGGTCCGCGTCGTTTTCGTACTCTGGCTTCGTGGTTTCGAACCGGAGGCTCGGGAAGTTGGCGTTGTTGGGCCGGCCCTGGCGAGGATGCACCTCCACCTTGTCGCCGTGGTAGATAGCCAACGCGGGCATGTTCTCATCGTGGAACTGCTCGTGCTGGTCATCACCAAAGATGACCATGGCGTCCAGTTTGGCGCCGCGAATTTTGTCGCCCAGCAGCTTGATGGCGGCTTGCACCGAGGCGTGGCGGCGCTCCCACACCTCCGGTTTGAGCTGCTCCTCCAGATCCTCAGGAACGGCGGGGCTGACCTCCTGGGTCTTGCCGAGATTGCCCCACTCGGCCCAGGGTGCGCTGATCTGCGGGGTATGCGATGTGCCGATGCCCAGAACAACTTTGGCCATGATTACCTCTCACTTGTTTAGCCCTCAGGTATGTACCCACCGTGGGTGCCTGCAACGATACAGGGAAAGTTGTAGACAACCGCGCGCACTCTTGTCAACGAAGGCTGCCGAGCGCCGCGCGGCCCAGCCCACCGCCGCCGTGGGACAATGCCCAGCAGCACGCCGCCCGGGGGGAGTTCATGCCCATGGCCAACGCGATTGCCTCCACCACCGTGCAGCTCGAAAACGGGCTCGCGGTGATTCTCCACGAAGACCACTCCTTGCCTATGGCGGCGGTGAACGTGTGGTACCACGTGGGCTCGCAGAACGAGGAGCCGGAGCGCACCGGCTTCGCCCATCTCTTCGAGCACATCATGTTCAAGGGCTCCAAGCACCACAACCGCGAGTATTTCCTGCCGCTGCAGGAGATCGGCGCCAACGTGAACGGGTCCACCACGGTTGATCGCACCAATTACTACGAGAATGTTCCGGCGGAATACCTGGAGTTGGCGCTCTGGCTGGAATCCGACCGCATGGGTTTCCTGCTCGATGCGCTGGACGAGGGTGGTTTCGCCACCGAACGCGAGGTGGTGAAGAATGAGCGCCGCCAGAGCTACGAGAACCGGCCCTATGGCCTGGCCAGCCAGGAGATCCGCAAGGCGCTCTACCCGCCCAGCCACCCCTATCACTGGCAGACCATAGGCTCGCAGGAGCACCTGGATGCCGCCTCGATTGAGGACGTGAAGCGCTTCTTCCGCCGTTTCTACGCACCCAACAACGCCAGCCTGTGCCTGGCGGGAGATATTGACCTGGGCGCGGCCGAGGCACTGGCGCGGCGCTACTTCGGCAGCCTGCCGCCGGCGCCTCCCGTGCCCCGCATCGACCGCTGGACGCCCCACCTGGAGGGCGAGGTGCAGCTGCGGTTGGAGGACCGGGTGCAGCTGGCGCGCGTGTACTTCGCCTGGGTTGGCCCGCCCCGGTTCGACGTGGACGAGGCCCCGCTGGATGTGCTCACCTCCATTCTGGCGGAGGGTCGCGGCTCGCGCCTGTACCGCCGGCTGGTGTACGAACGGCAGATCGCCCGCGAGGTGAACGCGCGCTTCGACGCCATGGAGATAGCCGGCGAGCTTCGGCTGGATGCCACCGTGGCCGCCGGCGCCAGCGTGTCGGAAGTGGAGCAGGGGCTGCTGGCCGAGGTGGACCGCCTGGCCGAACAGGCGCCGGAGCCGGAAGAGGTGCAGCGCGCGGTGAACCGGCTGGAGGCAGGCTACACGCGCCAACTGCAGAGCATTGGTGGGTTTGGCGGCCGCGCCGACCTGCTCAACTACTTCCACGTCTTCACCGGTAACGCCGGCCGCGTCAACAGCGACCTGGAGCGCTATCTGGCCGTGACACCCCAAGATGTGCGGCGCGTTGCCCAGCGCTGGCTGACTGCCGGCCGCGTGCGGCTGGTAGTGTCGCCGCGCGCCTCAATCGCCGCCGGGAACAGCACTGTGGATCGCGCCGTGCAGCCGGGGCCGGGGGCAGCGCGCAGCTTTCAGCCGCCCGTGCCGCGCCGTTTCCACCTGGCCGGCGGCATCGACCTGCTGCTGGTGGAGCGGCACGAGCTGCCCATTGTGGCGGCGGCGGTGCACTTCGCCGGCGGTGCCGCGAGTGACCCCGCGGATGCGCCAGGCCTGACCTCTCTGGCGGCGCGCCTGCTCACCGAAGGCACCACCCACAGGTCCAGCACCGACATCGCGGAGCAGAGCGATGCCCTCGCCGCGCGCCTGAACCTGGCGGTGCACCGGGAGTACGTGAGCGCCAGTACCGAGGTGCTCACGCGGCACTGGCCCGCCGCGCTGGAGCTGCTGGTAGATGTCCTTGCCAACCCTACCTTTCCGGAACGCGAAGTGGAGCGCATCCGTACCGAGCGGCTCACCGACCTGCGCCGTTTGGGCGACGATGCGAATGCCCTGGCGGAGCGCGCCAGCACCGCCGTGCTGTACGGTGGGAGCAGCGCCTACGGTCATCCCAGCGGCGGCCGGGAGGCCGCCGTGGCCCGGTTCAACCGTACCGAGCTGGCCGATCAGTACCTCCTGACTATCCTGCATAGACGTCCAACGGTGGTTATTGCCGGTGACGTGGACGGCGAACAGGTGGCGCGCCAGCTGGAGGCAGCGTTCGCTGGCTGGGAGGGCCGTGCGGCTACGTTTCCGCCGAGCGGCGTGGCTTCCCAGCAACAAGCGACCACCCTGTACCTGGTGGATAAGCCCGGCGCGGCCCAGAGTGTGATTGCCGCCGGGCAGCTGGCGGTGCCGCGACTGCACACGGGCTATCTGCCCCTGGTGGTGATGAACATGGCCTTCGGCGGCCAGTTCACCGCGCGGTTGAACATGAACCTGCGGGAACGCAAAGGGTACACCTATGGCTACCGTTCGCGTTTCGACTGGCGCGCCGGCAGCTCCACCTTCGTGGCCGGCGGCGCCGTGCAGACGGCTGTCACCAAGGAGGCGCTGGTTGAGACGTTGACCGAGTTCAACGACCTCGTCGAACGCCGCCCGCTGGACGCGGACGAGTTTGAAAAGGCGCAACTGGGCCTCATTCGCGGCTACCCGCCCACGTTCGAGACACCCGGCCACATCATTGGCCGGCTGCTGGACCTGGTGCACTATGGCCTGGCGGACGATGAATACGCCGGCCAGATGGATCGCCTGCGAGCAGTGACCCTGGCGGATGTGCAGCGTGCCGCCGCGGAGCACATCCATCCCAACCGGCTGGCCATCGTGCTGGTGGGCGACCTGGCGGTGATTGAGCCAGGGGTGCGGGAACTGGGCCTGCCGGTGGTGCACCTGGACCGCGAAGGCGACCCGATCGACTCGACGGGTGGCCCGCCGGCCGCCTTCGGGGGAGGAACGGCTCGGTGAAGCGCAGCCAGCAACGCTTCCTCACGACGCACACCGGCAGCCTGCCTCGGCCGCCGGAGCTGCTGGAGCTCATTTACGCGCGCGAGCAGGGCCAGCCGGTGGACGCAGCCGCGCTGGAGCAGCAGCTGGACAAGGCCGTGGCAGATGTGGTGGCGCGGCAGATGGAAGCCGGCATTGATGTGGTGGATGATGGCGAGCTCAGCAAGATCGGGTTCAACGCCTATGCCAAGGACCGGCTCAGCGGCCTGGGTCGAAGCGGCCCACGCGGCGCCTCGCCCAGCGGCGACCACGTGGGCCTGCACGGCGGGCCGTTGGACCGCCGGGAGCATCCCGACTACGTGACCGTTGCCAGCGGTGGGGCGAGGCTGGTGGAGTTCCCCGCGTGCGACGGGCCCATCGGGTATCGCGGCGAGTTTGCCGTAGCGGAGGACCTGCGCCGCTTTCGCCGCGTAGTGGATCTGGCGCGCCCGGTGGATGCGTTTGTCACCGCGGTGTCGCCCGGTACGCTCACGACGATCTTTGGCGAGGGCTACTATCCCGGTTACGAAGCCTTCGTGTTCGCCGTGGCCGAGGCCATGCGTGTGGAGTACCAGGCGATTGTGCAGGCCGGCTTCACCCTGCAGCTCGATGCGCCGGACCTGGCCATGGAGCGCCACATGAAGTTCGCCGCCGGCACGGAGGAGGACTTCGTGCGGGTGGTGGAGCTGCACGTCGCCGCGCTGAACCGCGCCATCGAAGGGCTGCCTGTGGAGCAAGTTCGGTTGCACGTGTGCTGGGGCAACTACCCCGGCCCGCACACCTACGACGTGCCGCTGGAGAAGATCCTGGCTGCGCTGCTGGGCGCCCACGTGGGCGCGCTGTCCATCGAGGCCAGCAATCCACGCCACGAGCACGAGTGGCACCTGTTCGAGCAGGTGAAGCTGCCGCCGGACCTGATCCTCATCCCTGGCGTAATCGACTCCTGCACCAACTATGTGGAGCACCCGGAGCTGGTGGCGGAGCGCATCATCCGGCTGGCGCGCCTGGTGGGCCGCGAAAACCTGATCGCGGGGACGGACTGCGGCTTCGGCACCTTTGCCGGCCGCGAACTGGTGGCGCCCACCGTAGCCTGGCGCAAGCTCCGCTCCCTGGCCGAAGGCGCCGCCCTTGCTAGCCGCGCGCTCTGGTGAGGCCGCCCCGGCGATAGGCGTTGGACCAAGCGGGCCAGCGCTATGTGGCGCTCGGTCTTGTCGTCGAGTTGCGTCTCACAGCACGGAATGTCCACGTGGAAGGAGCGCTAGCGAAATCAAAAGGCCAACTCGTGGCCGCGTAGCAAGGTCGCCAGGTACCACAAGCACGTGGTACCTTCGAATCGTGAAGACTGACCAGGCCCTTGCTCTGATGAGCGGGCTGCTTGACAACCAGGGACGAGAAAGAAGCAACACGTCGATGCGCCTTCCTACTGCCCCGCGGCAGGCAGCGGCACTCGCGGTCAACGAGCTGGGTGCGGCCCCCTCCACGACGGCGTTAACCTGCACCGCGTTGCGATCGATGCTCGAGGCCATCGTCATGCAAGCTGTCCTCAACGAACACTATGCCCGATATCCCGAAGCGCATCCGAGCCTGGCCGACCTCGCGGTCGCCGCGGCAGAGCTCGATGGCCATCCGTTGGCCGCTGAGCCCCAACTCGTCCGGCAGGCGGCCGCTGAGATCGCGCAGAGGCATCCCTACGCGGATACCGACGACGTGCTGCTTTGGGCGGAGGCGCACGCCTTGGCATCGGCATGAGTCGGATGGTGCTGTTGGATAACCAAGCCGTTCAGGCGCTGGGCGATGCCGCACATCCCAAGCATCGACGAGTGCTCAGCCACATCGAGGTAGTGGCTCAGCGCAAGCGACGGGCGGAAGCCATCAGCCTCGTGGTACCGACGGCTGTACGGGTCGAGGCCGGCTGGGATCGCACCGCGCCCGCCTGGACATGCGTCAACAGCCTCCGTATCAGCGATGAGGCCCTCGACGCGGCGCAGGCGAATATCGCGGCCGGGATTCGCGGAAGGTCAGGCGTGTCGGTGGCCGATGCCCATCTGGGCGCCGTCCTCCAGACAACGGCCTCCACGCACATCGCTGTCATAACCGGCGATGGTGGCGATATGGTGACAGTTGCCGGAGCCAAGGCCGTCACTATCAGGTCAAATTTCGCGCTCGGCAAGCCACTGCTCGCTCGAATGGATCCCGAGGAGCACTTGAGCATCTCGTCTTTGCCGAAGAAGAGCAGGCGAAGTTCTGGGCGACGAGGCACAATTGGCTGCTGGGCCAATATATAGCCGAGCTGCGTATCCCGAGTAGGCGAGGGTTCAGGTCTGGCGCAGCCAACAACAGATTGCCGGCCACTACAGCCTCAAAGGCAATCCCAAGGCGCTTTTGCCCAACGTTTGTAAAGTTAGGATGAATGGCATTCACGCTGGCAGACACTGAAACCGGCAATTTCGTTGGAGCCTACAGGTCCGAAGAGGAGGCGCTGCGGGATGTGTTTGACATTGTCGAGCGCTTTGGTGCCGAGTCGCGGGAGGTGCTCACGCTATCGCTTGCGGGCGAGGTGGGATTCGTGGCAAACGGTAGGGATCTGGCGCACCGAGCGTTGAAGCGATTCGGGCAAGCCGCTCGACGATCGGCCTGACGAGCCACAGTTAGGTTAGGCGACTAAGGGGGCACCGGCGCCGCCGTTCCCGGCGCTGGTGTGCGCTAGGCATTGGCCCGCGCCGCTGGGATGCCCCCAGCCTACGGACCGGCGACGGCTGGGGTGGCATCGAGCAGGGCCGCGCTGGCGGTGGCGAGTGAGGGCAGTGGCTTCGACGGCTCATGCGCCAGCAGCAGCAGGCCACCGGCCAGCGCCGCGGCGACCGCCAGAAGGATGAATGAAGAGCCGTAGCCGATGGCGTTGGCCAGGAAGGCGAAGATGAAGGGGCTGCTGGTGGTGCCCAGCTGGTTGATGGTTTGCCAGTAGCCGTAGAAGGTGCCGCGGCCCTCGTCCGGCGCGATGTCCGCGCCGATGGCCTGGGTTGAGCCGACGGTCAGCCCCTGCGAGGCGACCACGAGGAAGTAGCCCGCCACATACCACCACAGTGACAGGTGCATGAAGGCCGTGAGTGCGATGCAGGCCATGGCGACGGCGAAGCTGGTGTAGCCGGGGGCGATGGTGAACCGCCGGCCGATGCGATCCATGAGGTAGCCGGCAAAGAAGCCGATGGGCACCAGGATGCAGCTGCCGGCGGTGGCCAGCAGGCCAATGGCTCGCACGTCCAGGTTATAGGTGTAGGTGGCGTAGAGGTGCAGCAGGCCGCTGTTCACCGGGCTGCGCGCGACCGCGCCGAAGAAGGCGATGGCGAAGAAGATGAGCCGCGGCCGGATGACGCGCCGCAACCCCTCGCGCCACTCGCCCGCTGCGCGCTGGGCCTTGGGCCGGCGGATTGGCCGCGGATTGCCCTGCTTGAAGAGCGCCAGCATGGGCACCAGTGCCAGTAAGGCCAGAATGGCGTAGGCACCAAAGGGGCTGCGCGGCCCCCAGATGCCCGCGATGAGCCCGCCCGCCACCGGGCCGCACAGCTTGCCCAGGTTGTCCATGCCCATCATCCAGTTGATCTGGCGGCCACGCTGCCCGCTCGCGGAGAGCGCCGAGATGCTCGTGATGCGTCCCATCAGCCATAGCTGCGCGGACCAGCCATCGATGAAGCGAAAAACCAGCAGCTCTGGGAACGAGTGTGCCGTCATCACCAGCAGCGCCATGCCGGCCGTGACGATGGGGCCGGCCAGCATGACGGTACGGCTGCCCACGAGGTCGATCAACGCCCCCGTGGGCAGGCTGCCGATCATCCCACCCAGCAGGAAGATGGTGATCACCAGGCTGGCCACCCCGAAGCTGACGTGGAACGATTTGGCGAGAATTGGCAGGGCCGGCAGGGCAATGCCAGTGCCCAGCGCCAGTACCAGCGCGGGTAGGTAGGTGGAGAGCAGAAACTCGACTGACAAGGCCCCGGCGGCCCGGCGCTGCTGCATGTGTCCTGGAAAGTCCCGCTTGGCTGGTTGTTACGACGCCGGAATAGTCAGTTCCTCTCCCACCCGGGAGAGGCGAGGTCAGCGCGGCCGTGGCTCAGGCCCTGCACAACCATTCTGGGTATCCTACCAGTCGCCGCCCTCAAACCAGGCAATTCCCACTTTTCACTTCTCATTTCCCATCATCCACCAGGCGCAGCGAGGGCCGGCTGGCTGGGGCATCGCGCGGCAGTGGCAGGGGGAGCGTGTTGAGCAGTGTGAGCGAGGGGCGCCGGCGGGTGGGTGAGGGGCGGCTGGAGCCAGCCGGCGCGGGGGTGACCGGCAGCAGGCACTCGCTGGGCGAAATATCCAGCCGGGCGCGCTCTAGTGTGGCACCGTGGAGCTTGCCGCCGGGCTCCCACTCCTGAAATGCCACGGTCACCACCACCTCGGGCCGCACCCACGTTGCCAACGCTCGGGGGGGCACCGGGAAGGGTGACTGCTCGGCCTGCAGGGCGTTGAGCAGGGTGAACAAACCCAGGCGCGCGTCATCCTCGGCGGGCGCGGCTACGCTGCCGGCGTAGGTGAGGCTACCGAAGGGATCGTACGCGCCCAGCAAGAGCCGCGTATCGCCGCGGCCGGCCAGAATGTGCGCGCTGCAGCCGGCCACCACGAACTCGCTCCGCCGCGGGCGCTTCACCGCCAGCCAGCCAGGGTTGCGCAGCCCCGCGTGATACGCGCCGGCTTTGGCTTTGGCCACGATGCCCTCCAGCTCGCTTTCGGCCACCGCGTCGAACAGCGCCACGCCCTCGGTATCGAAGCTCTCGGACACGTAGATGCAGTCGTCGCGTTGAACGGTTTCCTCCAGCAGCCGCTTGCGCCGCACCAGCGGCTCGTCCATCAGCGAGCGGCTGCCGCGCATGAGCAGGTCGTAGGCCAGATAGCAGGCTGACCGGTGGCGCGGCGCGGAATTGGGACTCGCCTGCGCGCGCAGCCGCGAACGCAAACCATCAAAGTCGGGCCGGCCGTGCTCGTCCACCAGCACAATCTCCCCGTCGAGGATGACCGGCTGCTCCTTGATGCAGCGGTCCATGCCCGCCAGCTCGGGGAAGCACGCCTGAACTTCGCCTAACTGAGGGTTGCGCAAGATCACCCGCCCAGCTTCGACTAGCGCGATGGCGCGGATGCAGTCCCAGCGCACCTCGAACAGGTAGTCTGGCGAGTCGAACGGCGCTGGCGTGGCCTGCGCCAGCGTTGGCTGCACGTTGCGCGGCAGCCCCAGCTGACCGCCGGGCAGATCCAACGCCAGCTGCACCGGCAGCCCCACGTCGTCGCCCAAGGTGTCCGCCATGTGTGGCCCTAAGTGTCTCAGACCTGGCCAAAGAGGGGCCAAAGCCTCTCTGGCGTCGTCCGCCGTGGCGAGGGAGGGAAACCCTGTCCCGGGGCCGCTGCTCGGTTCACAGGGCAGGGAGGTGCTTTCTCCAGGAGCCGAGCCGGACAGCGCACGAGCTCGGCTCGGTAGACGAGCTTACACGAACGGCCCTTCGGATAGGCCGAGCGCGATTTTGCTCCAGGCGGTGCCGATCCAGTCCCAGGTGAGGCCCTGGTGCGCGGAAGCGGCATTGGTGTCGTGCCAGAAGCGCTGCAGCTCGGACTTTTCGAACAGGTTGCTGCCGCCGCTCTCTTCCCACAACTGGTTCACCACGCGGCGAGACGATTGGGCGGCGAAGGCCTGGTCGCGCATGCAGGCCATGCGATCGCGCAGGCTCACCGTGGAGGCGGGGACGCTGCCATAGCGGCGGGCGTTTTCGAGGCTCAGGGCGTGCACGGCCTCCACCTGAGCGATGGACGAGGCCAGGCGGTTCATATTGGTGATCAGGCCATCGGCTTGAGCCGGCATGGTGTTCGTTTTCGCCCGTGTGCGCAGCCGCTCCTCGAACAGCTCCAGGAAGCCTTTGGCTGCGCCTACGGCGGGCGAGCCCATGGCGGCGGTGAAGTTGGCGGTGGAGGGAGCGCAGTACACCGGGTTGGCGTGGATGCTGGCACCGGGAGACACGCCGGCTTCGATGTCTTTGGCCGAGACGTAGCGGTGCTGGGGGACGAAGGCATCGTTGATGACGATGGTCTTGCTGCCGGTGCCCTTGAGGCCCATGGTGAACCAGTCGTCCACGATCTCAAATTGTTCCCGCTGCAGCAGCAGCCAGGCTCGCTCCGGCGGCTGGCCTTCCTCGCGCTTGATGCCAATGAGCGCCGTCAGCCAGTTGCAGTGGTCGACGCCGCTGGAGAAGAAGCCCTTGCCAGTCCAGCGGAAGCCGCCCTCGGCCGGCACTACGTCGCCCTGGGTATTCACCACCGACGAGGCCAGCATGTTGGGGTTGCTCCACATCTCTTCCTGAGCCTGGAGCGGAAAGAGCGCCAGCAGCCACATGTGGGCAGCCCACAACATGTAGACCCACCCGGTAGACGGGCACGCCGAAGCGAGCCCAATGCTGGCGTCGATGAGCGTTTGGCTGCCCAGCTCGGAGCCGCCCCAGCGCTTGGGTGTCATGACGCCGTACAGGCCGCTCTGGAGCAGGTCGGCCACGTTCTCGGGCGGCAGGTGCCGCAGGCTCTCGGCTTGAGGTATGCGTTCGCGAAGCCGTGGCTTGAGGGCCTGCACCGCTTGCATGGCGTCGGCATGGCTGCCCAGAACGGTGGGCCTGGTCTTGAGGTCATACACAGGGCGATTCATCAGTGCATTATTCACCAATTCATCATATGCGGCCCGCCCGCTTCGCATCGTCCAAAAGGGTGTCGGCCTGCCGATTTGGCTAGCCTATCAGGTACTCTTGCAGGCCTCCGAGACGGGCCTCCAACTCGACTCGAAGCTCAGGCGGAGCAGGTTCGGTCGGTGGCGGTCGAACGGCTGGGCAGCAGGCTCGGGATGCTCCCCGCAACGCTCATGTTGGCCCTGGATGAGGCGCTCCGTCTCCACCTTGATCTGCAGAGGGTTAGGCATTGCCGAGCCAGCCAGTGGTGGGGCGTACGGCATTCCACACGGCACCAGTGCCGCTAACGCTCCGCCAAGGGCCCAACGTCAGCGCCGACCGGCGCACGCTGAGGCGAGCCAAGTAAGGCCGTCGTTATATAGCGGCGGCCTCGAAGTTATACGCGCGCGGCGAGGCTCTCCGGCGTCACGTTTTCGCGTTCCGTTACCTGGCGAATGATGAAGTCGAACGTTCCGTGCTTGGTGCCACTCGTGTCGGTGGTGCAGCGCACGAGGCAGTCGGCAGTGAAGAAGGCGTCATCTTCGTTGCCGGGTTCCCCTTCGATGTACAGCTGGGTGGTTACCGGGCTGCTGTTGCCCTGCACCTTGACGTGGAGGTGCTTCCCGTCGCGGGGGAAATAGCAGCCGGGGATAATCGTCGTGAGCTCGTAACGGCCCTGTTCATCAGTCACCACGTACCCGTTGTAGCGGTAGCCAATCATGTCGTAATTGCCGGCCGCGTCTGAGGACCAGACGTTCACAACGGCGTTTGGCACTGGTGTGCCCTTCGTGTTGAGGACCCGGCCGGACAGGATGAGCTCAGGCTTGTCGCCCGGCTCGAGGAGATCGGATCGCCGAGGTGCGCCGAGGCGGAAGTAAGGGCCTTCGATCTCTGTGGGCGTCGGCTTCAGCTCACCCTCTTCCGGTGGCGCCGGCTGCATCACCGCTTTACCCGCCAGGCTTCCGCCGGGAGCCTTCTCGCCTCGCGCCATCGCCTGCATGGCGGCGAACGGAGTTTGCGCTTGTTCTGTTGCCATTCGTGTCTTCCTCACCATTTCGGCTGGGTTCGATTCAGCGCCGACTCTATCGCTCCAGGTCCAGGCCTGTCAACCCTCTATTGCTCTTATTGTGCTCGGCAAAGCTCGGCTCAGGACGTGCCACCGGTTCTCTTGTCAGCTGCCGGCCTCACTGAGCGGAAAATTCAGGTTCACCACGATGTCGTCCGGGTCGCGCAGGCCCACCTGATGTTTGTCCGGCAGCGTACGCTCGGCGAAGGCGATGCCCTGCGTGGTCCAGCGCTTCTTTATGTCCGCCCAACCCGTGGCCCAGAACTCCACGTGCATCAGGCGCCCGGTGCTCCAGTTGACGAGCTCGTTCTGCTCGGGCGCCATGCGCCGAAGGGCGGCATCCACTTCCGGGCTGGCCTGGAAGATGTGCACCACCTCGACATCACCGGCCGAGACGATGCACGCCGGCACGGGAAACCCTTCCCGCTTCCGGACGCCGAGCCCCAACACCTGCTCATAGAAGCGCCATGAAGCCTCAATGTCGGCGGCACGAACCGTGTAGTGGTCGAAGCGTGTTATTCCCAAGCCAGCCCCCTCTGCGCCGCAACCATGTCACACGCAGCCAGGTAGAGTCAACAAGCCCCCGCCGACGTACGCCGCCAGGTGCTGGCCGGTGAGGGTGGAGTTAGCTGCAACCAGGTCCGCGGGCTGGCCCTCGAAGACGATTCGGCCGCCGTCGTGGCCGGCGCCGGGGCCCAGGTCGATGATCCAGTCGGCGTGCGCGATCACCGCGAGGTGGTGCTCGATGACGATCACGGACTTGCCCGCGTCTACCAGTCGGTCCAGCAGTTGAAGCAGCTGCGCCACATCGGCCAGGTGCAGCCCGGTGGTCGGCTCGTCCAGCACGTAGATGCCGCCGTCGGTGGCCATCTGGATGGCCAGCTTGAGCCGCTGCCGCTCGCCCCCGGAGAGTGTGGTGAGCTGCTGGCCGAGGGTGAGATAGCCGAGCCCCACGTCGGCCATCCGGCTCAGGATCTTCCCGGCGGCGGGCGTTTTGGCCGCGCCGCTGCCAAGGAACGCCAGCGCCTCGCCAACCGGCATGGCGAGCACCTCAGTGATGTTCCGGCCGGCGAGCTTGTACTCCAGCACGCTCGCCTGGAACCGCTTCCCCTCGCACTCCTCGCACACGGTCTCCACCGTGGCCATGATCCCCAGGTCCGTGTAGATGACGCCGTTGCCGGAGCAGGTTGGGCAGGCGCCGGCGGAGTTGGCGCTGAACAGGGCGGCCTCAACGCCGTTGGCCCTGGCGAATGCCGTCCGAATGGGGTCGAGCAGGCCGGTGTAGGTGGCGGGATTGCTCCGCCGCGAGCCGCGGATTGGCGCCTGGTCGATGGAGACGACGCCTGCGCCTTTGGGCATGGACCCGTGGATCAGCGAGCTCTTGCCCGACCCGGCGACCCCGGTGACCACGCACAGCACGCCGAGCGGTATGTTCACGTTCACGTTGCGCAGGTTGTGCGCGTTCGCGCCGCGGATTTCCAGCGTGCCGCTGGGTGTCCGCACTGCCTGCTTGAGGGCGGCCCGATCGTCCAGATGGCGGCCGGTGATGGTGCCGCTGGCTCGCAGCCCCTCGACGGTCCCCTCAAAGCAGACGGTCCCGCCTGCCGTACCCCCGCCAGGGCCGAGGTCCACCACGTGGTCGGCGATGCCAATCGTCTCCGGCTTGTGCTCTACCACCAGCACGGTGTTGCCCTTGTCGCGCAGCCGCGACAGCAAGGTGTTCATGCGCCGGATGTCGTGCGGGTGCAGGCCAATGGTGGGCTCGTCGAACACATAGGTGACATCGGTGAGCGAGGAGCCGAGGTGGCGAATCATCTTCACGCGCTGCGCCTCGCCGCCCGAGAGCGTGCCCGCGGGCCGGTCCAGCGAGAGGTAGCCCAGGCCGATCTCCACGAACGAGTCGAGCGTTTGCCGCAGCGCCGCCAGCAGCGGTGCGACGGATGGCTCGCCCAGGCCGAGGACCCACTCGGCCAGGTCGCTGATCTGCATCGCGCACGCGTCGGCGATGTTGACTCCGCCAATCCGAGACGATCGCGGCGCCTCGCTGAGCCGGGTGCCACCGCACTCGGGGCAAGCGCTGAAGGTGGCCACGCGATCCACGAACGCGCGGATGTGTGGCTGCAGCGCTTCCCGGTCCTTGGAGAGGTACGACCCCTGCACGCGGGAGATGAGCCCCTCGTAGGTCATGTTGATGCCTTGGATCTTCATCCTCACCGGCTCGTGGTAGAGGAAGTCGTGCAGCTCGGCCTCGCTGTAATCGCGGATCGGCTTGTCAGGGTCGACGAAGCCGGATGCCGCGTAGAGCCGGAAATTCCAGCCGCCCGTCTGGTAGCCGGGAATGGTGAGTGCGCCCTGGGCGAGCGACTTGGATGCGTCGTAGAGCTGGCTGAGGTCGATGTCCGAGACGTCGCCTCGGCCCTCGCAGCGAGGGCACATGCCCCCGGCGCGAGCGAAGGTCACCTCCGCCGTTTTGCCGCCGGCGCGTTCGATGGTGATGGAACCGCTGGTACGCACCGCGGGGACGTTGAAGGAGAACGCGTTGGGCGATCCGATGCGCGGCTGGCCCAGCCGGCTGAAGAGGATGCGCAGCATCGCGTTGGCATCCGTGGCGGTGCCGACGGTGGAGCGCGGGTCGGCCCCCATGCGCTGCTGGTCCACGATGATTGCCGTGGTCAGCCCTTCCAACACGTCGACATCGGGCCGCGCCAGGGTAGGCATGAAGCCCTGCACGAACGCGCTGTACGTCTCATTGATCAGGCGCTGCGATTCCGCGGCGATAGTGCCAAACACCAGCGAGCTTTTGCCGGAGCCTGAGACGCCTGTGAACACCGTCAGCTGGCGCTTGGGAAGCTCGATGCTGACGTTCTTGAGGTTGTTCTCGCGGGCCCCGTGCACCCGGATGAGATTGTGTGAGTCCACAGCGTGCACCAGGCCATGGTAGCCCGCCGGGAGGGCGCCAGCGGCGCTCTCCCCGGCCGCCCACGCTGCTGACGGCGCCGCGCCGATCAACCCCAGCGGTCCAGCGTCACGATCTGGATGAGGTTGCCGCAGGTGTCGTTGACCATGGCGATGGTCGAGCCGGTGACTTTGGTTGGCGGCATGGTGAACTCCGCGTTCAGCGGCTTCATGCGGTCGTACTCGCGCTGCACGTCGTCCACAGAGAACATGGCCGCGGGCTGGTGCTGCTCGAACAGGGCCTGCTGGTAGGCCTTAGTGGCGGGCTTGTCATTGAGGGCCAGCTGCAGCTCAGTGCCGTCCGGCTCCTCGGGCGAGGTTACTGTGAGCCAGCGGAACGGTCCCTGGCTGAAGTCCGCCTTCTTCACGAAGCCGAGCACATCGGTGTAGAAGCGCAGCGCTTTGTCCTGGTCGTCCACGTAGACGCTGGTGAGTTTGATCTTCACGATTGGTCCTCCTGTTACATTCCCTGGCTGTGATTCGTCATCCGACTGACGTAGCACGAGAGGAGAATGTGACAGATGGATGGCGACTGGCTGGCGAAACAGTTCGAGGAGAACCGCGGCCATCTGCAAGCCGTTGCCTGGCGCATGCTGGGTTCGGCGGCCGAAGCTGACGATGCCGTGCAGGAGGCCTGGCTGCGCTTCAGCGGCGCCAACACCAGCCAGGTCGAAAATCTTGGCGCCTGGCTCACCACCGTCGTCGCGCGGGTGTGCCTGGACATGCTGCGCTCGCGCAACTCCCGGCGCGAGGACCCCTTTGACGAGCACTTCCCCGACGCTGTCGCCAGCGGCGCAGCAGGTGTCGATCCCGAGCACGAGGCAATTCTGGCCGATTCGGTCGGCCCCGCTCTGCTGGTGGTGCTGGAGGTGCTTTCGCCGGCGGAGCGCGTGGCCTTCGTGCTGCACGATGTGTTCGCGGTGCCCTTCGACGAGATCGGCACAATTGTCGGCCGCACGCCGGACGCGGCCCGCCAGCTGGCCAGCCGTGCTCGCCGCCGCGTGCAGGGTGCCACCACCGCCGACCAGCCCGATACGGCACGCCAGCAGCGGATTGTCAACGCTTTCCTGGCCGCCGCGCGGAGCGGCGACTTCGAGGCTCTGCTGAACCTGCTCGACCCCAATGTCGTGCTGCGGGCCGACTCGGCCGCCGTGGCTATGGGCGCACGGAGCGAACACGGCCGGCGCCTGGCTGGCGGCAGCATCCGAGGCGCTCAGGCGGTGGTCGAGCAGGTTGCTGGTGGTGCCCGCATCCTGCGCCCCGCGATCATCGGTGGCGTGCCCGGCCTGGCCTGGACACAGGCCGGCAGGCCGCGCGTGGCCTTTCACTTCACCTTCGCCGGCGAGAAGATCGTCCGCATCGACCTGGTGGCCGATCCTGAGACTCTCAGTCAGATGAACGTGACGATCCCTGGTCGCTGATGGTGGTGGGGTGGCGTCGAACCTTCACCACGCTATCAACGAAGGTGGCGCGCTGGCCGTCGGGCCCGGTGGCTTCTCGTCGGGGTGAGTCGCTGCGCACAATCGTCCACTCGTCGGGCGGGACGGCGAGAGCTTCGAGGACCTCCTCCGGCGAGTCAAAGTGGACTTCCGGTCGAGGATGCGAGGCCCACAACGGGAACTCCGCGTGCCCCACCACCAGGAGGACGCCGTTGGGTTTCACAGCGCGGGCCGCCCGGTAGAGGATCTCACGGCGAGGCAGCTCAAGAAACGAGTGCAAAAACTGCGCCGAGACGAGGTCGAACGAGCCTGATGGGAACGATTCGGCCAAGTCGTGCTGCTCCCAGGTGATGTGTCCGGCAACACCGGCTGCCCTGGCAGCCGCGGCGCCGCGGGCCAACGCGACTGGCGAAATGTCCACGGCCAATACATCCCACCCCTGCTGGGCCAGCCATACCGCGTCCCCGCCCTCGCCGGAGCCAAGATCGAGGGCTCTTCCGGGCGCCATGCCCGCGACCTCAGCAACCAGGAGCGCATTCGGGTTCCCGCTCCACAGTTGCGCCTTCTGTCTGTATCTGTCGTCCCAATACTCTTGCGCCACGGTCTTACCTCGTCCACCCCAAGGGTTGATGTTGTCCATACCAGTGAGCCTAGAGCCTGACGCGCTACTATGGCAACTGTGAGTGCCGAAACAGCAAAAGATGCGACCGTGTCACTGGCGCACATCGGGGCCACGCTCCGAGCTGCCCGTACGCGGCGCAGTCTCAAGATCGAGGCCCTTTCGCGCATGACGTCCATCTCGGCCAGCACCATTTCGCGCCTTGAAGGCGGCAAGCGACAACCCAACCTGGAGTTGTTGATTCCGCTTACGCGCGCCCTCGGCCTGAGCCTCGATGAGCTGGTCAACCCCAGCGTGCCAGACCCACGAGTCCGCACCTCAGCCAACACTCTGGATGGGCGCATCGTCGTTCGCCTTTCGCCGCCAACCTCCGCCATCCAGACATGCAAAATCACCCTCGCATCGAGCGTGGCCACACCAGACCCACGCGTACACGACGGCCACGACTGGGTCTATGTGCTGAGCGGCCAACTCCGGCTGGTGCTTGGCCAGCTCGACCTGCGGATGGGCCCCGGGGAGGCGGCGGAGTTCGATACACGTACGCCGCATTGGTTGGGCAGCACGGGCGCGGGACCAGTCGAGGTGCTGGCGATTTTTGGACCAAATGGCGAACGGGTGCATCTACGTGCAGGCGCCACCCAAGTGGCTGGATGAACGGACAAGGAATCGCCCAGAGGAGAACGCCCGATGGTCACACGCTGTCCCCTCTGTGGTGGAACGACGGAGTTGCGTCGAGTGACCGCCGAGAATTGGTGGGGCGACTCTCTGGCATTCGTTGAAAGTGTACCGGCCTGGTTGTGCCAGCAGTGCGGCGAAGCCTATTTTGAGGCCAATACGAGCAGACAACTGGATGGCCTGCGCCGTTCTCCGCCTCAGGCTACCCGTACGGTAAGGGTGCCGGTCTACCCGTTTGAAGCGGCCGCTCAGCTCCAGATTCAACCACGGAAGCCTTCAGGACTAGCGCAAGAGTGAGCTGAATGAATCGAAGGAAGTTTTCGGAGCTGAGGGCCCAGACGGTGCTGACACCGGAGGCTGCTGCACGAGTCGAGGAGTACAAGGCAGCGATGCGCGACGCGCTAGCGATCGATGAGTTGCCAACCGACAGGAACCCGCCGCCGTCCGCGAAGCCGGCAGATTGTGCAGAACAGGCGTCCTGCGAATTGTGATCAGGCTGGCGTCAATGAACTCCGACCCGAGCCTGATAACTAGCTGAGCTAGGCTCTCGCTAACAGCGCGTCGCTAGGCTCAGGGATGGGAGCACCGTCCTCGCGGGCACTGTCCAGCCACAGGTGCGCCGCGTCCTGGACGTTGGCCAGTGCAGCTTCGTACGTGTACCCGTGGGCCATGCAGCCGGGAAGGTCGGGAACTACAGCGACATATGCCTTATCAGCGGCAGACCAGGCGATTACTACCCGGTACTTCATCTCATTCGTCTCGCGCTATTCCGTATCTCACGACGATGCCACGGGCCTGGGCGACTTGATCGGCTGGCCATTGCCATGATGCAGCCTGACCTGAATCCCAACGGAGACGACTTCTGGAAGCAGTCTGAAGTCCAGCTCCGCGCGGCACTGTTTGCTCACGCGGTCAACCTGCCCGTCCCCACACCGGCCACCGTTTATGACTTGCTGGACCTGAGTCCGACGGACCTCCTGACGCTGTTGCGAACGTCGCCAGTCCGCCAAGCCAGGCGGTACGCCAACACGCTTGGGGACATGAAACCAGAAGCCTACACCGGCGTAGTGCTCATGGTGAACAACAAGCTGGCCTTCATGCACGACCCTACCGTCCGGCGATTCACCTCCGCCAGTCTGCGGTCTCCTGACTTCGGGCTGTTGACCGACGACCCCACGCGACCGATCGCCGTCTACTGGGTGCTGCACGAACGGGACACGAGCCTGCTCCAGCCGCTGTCCAGCCTGCTCTTCACATTGCTGTTGGAGGACCTCAGCCGGGGATCGGTTGGAAACGCGCCGGTCACCCTTCTGTTGGACGAGTTCGCCACAATCGGTCGCATTCCGGACTTCAGCACGACGATAACTGTGGTCCGCGACCTTCACATTCATCTTGTCCTGGGTATCCAGGCGCTCAGCCAGCTGGAAGGACTCTACGGTAAGCCCGCAGCCGACACCATACGGAACAACTGCGGGACCAAGGTTGCTCTGCACGGCCTCGATTACCACAGCGCCGAAGAGGTATCCAAGGCACTCGGTGAGATGACCATCCAGCAGGAAGTCCAGTCGCGGCATCCCGAGGGTTGGCGCTCCAACACCTACAGCTACTCCGAGCAGCACATCCAACGCCGGCTGCTAACGGCGGACGAGGCACGTCGGATAGGCCAGGACGAGGCTCTGATCATCGTGACCAACCGGCGTCCGATACGCAGCAAGAGGTACTTCTGGAAAGAGCCGCCGAAGACCGCCACGGCCGGCTCACTTGGACCGCAGCAGTCCATGAAAACGCCACAGCCAACCCGGCGAAACGATCATCGGGACGTTCGCCCCGATCTCGATGACTTGGACGATGAACTGGCGGGGGAGAGCTAACGGTCGCTCGCCGCTAGGGCAGGTGGGCAGGCCAGGCTGCCCACGAGTGGCTTAGCGTGGGTATTCAAGGGCCGCTCCGTCAAGGGTCACGAGCGCCATTCGGCGCCCGCCCTTCGGGGCGGCCCTTGACGTCGATCACGTCGATCACAGTGTCACGTTAGAGTGTTGATTCCAGGTTGTCCCCTTGCTAAGCTGGATTTTCACGAAGAAGATGAAATTCTCGCCCTCCGCTCAACTCGCTTGGGATTCCTTAGAAGCCGCCGCGCAACTTGATGGATGTATCTGGGGACACGACTTGCTCGTTGCCCTGTCGAAACTCAGCCTCCGAAAATCCGCCCTCGCCTTCGCACTAAATACGGACGAAGTCTGGGCGGCCACCTGGCGGAATCAGCTCGATAATCAGCTCCGGCCTGGCAATGGGTACAGTATCCAAACGTCAAAGGGCGCTTTTAGGCCAAACCTAATGCGCGAGGCGGAGGCAGCGGCCAAGAAGTCAGGCGATGACACCGTCGCGGAATGGCATCTGGCAGAGGCTATTGCGGCGTGCTATGGCGGCCAGCAGGGTCTCGGTCGCCTTGGGGTGATGGTGGACCGACTAGTCCCAACCGTGAAGGACCGCGAGCGCGACAATGAGCTACTCAAAGCACCTTCAAAAAAGGCTCACTACGGAAACCGTTGGCACCGACTAGGCCCACTCGGCGAGGGCGGCCAAGGGCGCTTATGGCTTGTCGAAGACTTGTTGTCCGCGGGCAGCCCCGCCTATGTGCTCAAGGAACTGGTTAACCCTAAGCGAGCGGATCGTTTCAGGCGAGAGGTTGAGGCGATTCGTATGGTCAATCATCCCAACGTAATTAAGCTCGTGGATTTCGATGCAAACGCGTCGCCTCCGTTTTTAGTTTCTGAGTTCTATTCGCGAGGGAACTTAGAAGGCTTGCCTCTCGAACTGCGCCAATCGCCGCAGGATGTTTTCAGGCTATTTCTCGACATTTGCCGAGGGCTTGCTCAAGCTCACTCCGTGGGCATCATTCACCGGGATATCAAGCCGGCCAACATATTGTTGGGCGACGGGGGTCAAGCTGTTGTGGCGGACTTTGGCATCTCCATTCTCCTGGAGGAAGACACTGAGCGTCTCACTCACACCGTAGAGGTGGTGGCATCGCGGTGGTTTGGTGCCCCGGAACTAGAAGACGGCCGCCTTAATGACATATCCCCCGCTTCGGACGTCTATTCGCTTGGCAAGCTCCTGCATTGGATGTTTGTTGGCCGTCCGTTCAATCGCGAGTCTTTCGAGTCTAGCGGCAGGAACGTTGCTGACGTAATTGGACCCGTAGCCGGCGAACACGTCAATAGGTTGCTGCGACGAATGATCGTTGAACAATCGAGCGCCCGATTTTCGGACGCCAGCGCAGTGTTGGCAGAGGCTCAAGCAACAGCCCGACTGTTAACTGGCGGGTTCAACGCGGTTTCGGCCTCAGTCCCACAACGATGCACCTACTGCGGCGACGGCTCATATGCTGTGATTGCAAAAGATCACGACGGAGTGAGAAACTTCGGACTCGATTTGGTTGGCCACCCTGATTGGCGGATATTAGTGTGTGATTGCTGTGGGCACGTCCAACTGTTTCGTCTCGATATGGCAAAGCGCCGTGACCTCTGGAAGGACTGAGTCATGTGTAGCCGAATCCCGACAACCAAGTGCTCGAAATGCGAGCTTGGCCGCTTGCCCATTGGCGCCCGAAGGACTGAATCCGACGCCTCAAGCAGGGCATAGCCGATGGGGTCCTTTCGCAGAATCTGTTCGCTGAGTAGCCACCCATTTGAGTGACCTCGCCGGGTTTCAGATTGACCCGTCAAAAGCACATATTGAGCGGTCTGAAGTCGCGCTTCGTGAACTTGCTGATTTCGTAAATACTTGCCGCGAGCCAGGCGACATCAAAAGAATAAAGATTGGTCACCTAATCAACAACGGAATGCTCAACTTCGCGCTTTACGGCTTTCCAATTCGAGATTTTAGCCCGGATGGTCACCTGGTCGACGATACGGGGCCCGACGCGTTGCTGAAGTTCGCCCTGTTGATTAATCATCCAGTCCCCACCCAAGTTCAATATGCGATTTCCTTTCTCGCGGCGTTTGTCGGTCGCCAGGCGCACATCGAGCCGATCAAGTTGGCCGGAGATGAGACGTCGATGCGTAACTTGGACCTCACGGTGCACGACCTCGACCGCCAGGTTCGTCAGCAAGTTCAGGAGGACTTGGTTGAGAGCTGGCAAACGACCGCGCGTCGGACGGTCCGCCAGGCGAGCGAGATTGGGTTGCGATTTCAGATCGAGTACGCGGGCGACTTATTGCCGAGGAGAGAGGATGCGGCGGCGAGAGTTTCGCTTGGTCGAATCATCTACAACACATTTCCGACGGTGCGCAAAGCCATCGACGCAGCCGTTGCAGACATTGCAGGGCGGGAGCCACAAATCAAGGGAGGCCCTGAGTTGGTGAGGGCAGAGCTCCAACAAAAGACCGCTGCAAGCTTCCTCACGCGGTATATCAAC
>JBOGTU010000117.1:0-2860 GCA_050695655.1 Chloroflexota bacterium
TCGGCGCCGGTCACCTCCTTGAGCACCGCTTTCAGCCGCTCTTCGAACTCGCCGCGGAACTTGGCGCCGGCGCTGAGCGAGCCCAGGTCGAGCGAGAGAAGCCGCTTGTTCTTGAGTCCCTCCGGCACGTCGCCGTTCACGATGCGCTGCGCCCAACCCTCGACGATGGCGGTCTTGCCGACGCCCGGCTCGCCGATGAGCACCGGATTGTTCTTGGTGCGGCGTGAGAGGACTTGAATGACGCGGCGAATCTCCTCGTCGCGCCCGATCACCGGGTCGATCTTGCCCTTGCGCGCGGCATCAGTGAGGTCGCGCCCGTACTTCTCCAGGGCCTGGTATTTCCCTTCGGGATTGGGGTCCGTTACCCGTTGGTTGCCGCGGATAGCCGTGAGCACTCCGAGGATGGCATCGTGGCTTATGCCCTGGGCGCGCAACAACCGCGCGCCAGGCGCATCGGTTCGCGTGTCGGCGACAGCCAGCAGCAGGTGCTCGGTGGAGACAAACTCATCCTTGAGGTTCAGCGCCTCCTGCTGGGCCAGCTCGAGGGCGCGGCGCAGGCCAGGTGCCATGTGCGCCTGCTGCCCGGAACCGTACACCTTGGGCAGGTGCTCGATCTCGGCCGTCAGCTCCTTGAGCAGCGCGTCCGGATCGCGGCCCAGCTTCTGCACGATTTGCGGCACCACGCCATCGCTTTGAGAGAGCAGGGCGGCCAGCAGATGCTCCACGTCCACCGTGGCGTTGCCGTGCTGCTCGGCCAGGGGCTGCGCATTGACGATGGCGTCCTGCGCCTTCTCCGTGAATTTCAGCTGTTGCATGATGGCAGTATAAAAGTTGAGTGCGCCTCTGTCAATAAGCACACATGAAGGCGTCTCACTTGGCCGGCGCTCATAACGCAGCCTGCTTCGGGTCCGTTCTGTCTGCTGCGATGAGTGCGGCGCTGCCAGGCGAATTCTGGCACTTCGGGCGGGAGGCTGAGCAGCGGGTGGAGCGCGTGCGGCGCTACCGCTCGGTGCACCCCGGCCAGGGCTTTGGCCCCGTGCTGCGCCGGCTTCGCCTGCGACAGAAGGTCACGCAGCGGGCGCTCGCCTCGGCGCTGCACCTGCCCGTGGCGGATGTTGGCCTGCTGGAGACCGGCCGGCGAGGGCCCGGCAGCTTCGACGAGATTCTGTGGTTGGGTGCAGCCCTGGGCCTGAACGTGAGTGAAACCAACCTGCTGCTGCGCGCAGACGACCGGCGCGAGCTGGATGAGGAGGAGCGCATCGTCTTCATTCGCCTGCGGCTGCAGTTGGCCTACCCCTTCATTGAGCCGGTCGATGCAGGAATGGAATCGTGCTTTCGCTGTGGCAGCGCTCTGCGCGGGGAACGGCGCTGCCCTCGCTGCGGCCAGCCGGCACACCTTTAGCCTGGGCTCCGGCGCCGCTTGTCAGTTCTCTGGGCCCAGCAGGGGCTGCACGCGATCCAGGATGCGGGCGGCAACATCGCGCTTGGCCAGCAGGGGCAGCTCCTCGACGGATCCGTCGCGCCCCAGCAGCAGCACGCGGTTCGTGTCCGTCCCGAAGCCGGAACCCTCCTCCAGTACGTCGTTCGCGGCGATGAGGTGGAGCTGCTTGCGCCGCAGCTTCTCCTGCGCGTTGGCCAGCAGGTCATTGGTTTCGGCGGCGAATCCGACCTTGACTAATGGCAAGTGGGCGATGGACGCCAGAATGTCTGCCGTAGGCTCCAGGTCCAGCGTCAACGCGGCGGCGTTCTTCTTGATTTTGCGCGCCGCGACCTGGCGGGGCCGGAAGTCAGCCACCGCGGCAGCCATCACGATGAGCTGCGCTCGGGGAGCGTGCTCCTGCACGGCCGCGGCCAGGAGCGCGGCGGTGGGCGCGGCAACCAGCTCGACGCCCGCCGGGAGGGGAACGCTCACGGCGGCGTGGATCAGCGTCACCTGCGCACCGCGCCGCAGCGCCTCCTCGGCGATGGCGATGCCCATCTTGCCGCTGGAGCGGTTGCCCACGTAACGCACGGGATCAATCGGCTCTTGCGTGCCTCCAGCCGTTACCAGCACGCGCTTGCCCGCCAGAGGCCCCGGCGCGCCACTGGCGCTGCTGGTAAGCAGGGCCTGCACCTCGGCCACAATCGCTTCAGGCTCCGGCAGGCGCCCCCAGCCCACGGCGCCGGAGGCGAGCTGGCCCCGCACTGGCGGCAGCACATGCACGCCGCGGCCGCGTAACAGGTCCAGGTTGGCCTGCACGGCCGGGTTCAGCCACATGTGATGGTCCATGGCCGGCACCAGCAGCACGGGGGCCGGCGTGGCCAGCACCGTCACACTGATCGGGTCCTCGGCCAGCCCGTGCGCCAGCCGGCCGATCATGTTCGCCGTGGCCGGTGCCACCAGCACCAGGTCCGCCGCGCGGCCCAGCTCTACGTGGGCGATCTCCGAGCGCTCGTCCAGCGCCAGCGCGTTTGTGAGCACGGGCCGGCGCGTGAGCGCCTCGAACGTGAGCGGGCCTACGAACTGCGTAGCGGAGCGCGTCATGGCCACGTCCACCTGCGCGCCGGCCTGGGTGAGCCGCCGCGCCAGCTCCACCGCCTTGTACGCGGCGATGCCGCCGCACACGCCGAGAACCACGCGGCTCCCCGCTAGCGGACCCCCACGAGGGGGGCTGCTCCCGGCGGTGGGTCCCTGGGGCCCGCCAGGCGCCGGTGCGGTTATTGCCCAGGCTCCCCGTGATCGCCGGCGCCGGCGTCCCGTCCGCCCGATGCCGAGTCACCCAGTGCCGGATCACCCAGGGCCGGATCACCCAGGGCCGGATCACCCGGGGCCGGGTCTTCAGGCGCCAAGTCCTCGGGGGCTGGCCGGTGGTAGGTGATC
>JBOGTU010000118.1:0-9985 GCA_050695655.1 Chloroflexota bacterium
CGTTCAGTTTTGTTGCTCGTGACATGGCCGGCAACACGGTGCGCCGCTGGCCGGCGGCGTCCGCGCAGGTACTGCCGAGGGAATACAGTGTGCCAAACGAGATCGAGGCGCGGCAGTACCTGCTCACAGCAGTACCTTGCGCGTTACCCCTGAAAGGCCGCTTGCCCGCTCTCGCGGCGCTGCACGAGCTCCCGGCCGAACACCTCGACGAAGAACGTGGCCCGCGGCTCGCAGCCGTCACTCCGGATGGCAATGTGGCGGAACGTGGGCATGGCGGCAGCCAACCTCAATCGAACTCGCCGAAGTGCAGCCGGCGGTAGGCCTGGCTCACCACTTGGCGCGAGACGCGCAGGTCAATGATGGTCGGCAGTGGATCGCGTACGAACTCCGTCAGCGCCTCGCGCAGCTCCGGGATGGAGCGCACCAGCTTGCCGCGGCAGCCGAAGCCACGGCCCAGCGTGGCGAAGTCCGGCGATGGGATGGCCGCCAAGTCGGCGTTGAGGTCATGCGCGCGCAGCTTGTGGTATTCCGCGCCCAGAGCCTCATCGTTGTCGACCACCAGCAGCAGCGGCAGCTTGTAACGCACCGCGGTATCCATCTCCTGGATGTGCATCATGGCGCTGGCGTCGCCATCCACCAGCAGGGTCGGCCTGCCGCCGTAGGCGACGCCGGCGCCGATGGCTGTGCCCACGCCCTGGCCGATGCAGCCCCACTGGACGGTGGTGATGTTTGGCCGGCCGGGCTTGGTCATGTGCATCACGGGGAAGGACACGAAGTGGCCACCGCCGACGATCAGCGGGATGTCCACGGGCAGCAGCTCGTCCATCACCTCGGCGGCCTCGCGCGGATCGACTCGTCCCGGCTCAATGGTCCAAGTCGCGCGGTAGATCGGCGCCTGCAGGGCCTCGTGCGTCTCGGGCGTGCGGTAGCCGATCTGCTCCCAATCGCGGCTGGACAGCCGGCCGCAGAGCGAAGCGACCGTGGCCTTCGCATCGCCCTGCAAGTACACATCCGCGGAGCGCCCACCGCCCATACGCGCGTGCGGCTTCAGATCGATCTGGATGTATTTGGCCTCCGGGAAAACGTAGCCATGCTCAGTCGTGTAGTTGTTCAGTGAAGCGCCCACGCCAATCACGAGGTCAGATTCAGAGAACAGCTCCATGGCGGCGCGCGTTCCGTACAGGCCGCAGATGCCGGCATCGAACTCATCACCCGCGAAGAGGCCCTTGGTCAGCAGCGAGGTGCCCAGCAAGGCGCCGGTCCGAGAGGCGAGCTGGCGAATCTCGTCGCGCGCGGCGGCCAGAACCGCGCCGCGGCCGGCAACGATCACCGGCTTGTGACTGTCCATGACAAGCTGCGCGGCCTGGTCCAGCAGGGTTGGGTCGGGCTGCACCCGCGCAGCTGGTATGAGGGCCGATGATGGCCGGTACTCCTCGCCGGCGGGGAAGTCGTACATCTGGATGTCCATCGGCGCATTGAGGACGACGGGGCGCGACTCAAGCTTGGCCCGGTAGAAGGCCGTCTGCACCGCCTCGTACGCGGTTTCGGCGTTCAGCAGCGGCACGAAGCCCGCCTCGCAGGCTTCAATAAACTTCTGCTGCTCCATCTTCTGCACGTATTCAGGGTCGTTCGTGGGCGACTCGCCGGCGAAGATCACGATTGGTGTCGAAGCCCGTGCCGCCACGATAAGTGAGGTGGCCAGCTGCGCCAACCCCGGCCCGCAAGTGACGGCGCACACACCCACCTTGCCGTTGGCGCGCGCCCAGCCATCGGCCATGGCCAGGCTGGCGCCCTCGTGGCGCGCCTCGAACACGCGCATGTGCCGGTGGCGCTCCATGGCGGCCATCCAGTACATGTTGCCGTCGCCCATCAGGCCGAAGATGTCGTCGCTGCCTTCAGCGGCAAATGCCGCCGCCAGCGCCTCGTAGACTTTCATGGGCGTATTATCCGCCAGTTGGAAGTCATTACTCCTGCAGGCGTCGCCGATCCTGGATGATCCGACCAGCGTGGTCCGCCCTTACTCGCCGCCCTCGTTCAGCTGGTCAGATCACTGCGCAGATGAGGCAGCGGCCGCGGTCCGAGTCCAAGGACGCCACTCCCAAGCCAGACGCAGCGTCTGGATGAACGGGATGTGTGGATCGGTGCGCGCCGGCCACCTTCAGGCGTTACCCGAGGCCGCTGGATCGATGGCGTTATGGTGGCGCATGTCGCCACGGATGGCGCGCTCGAGGAACTCTTTGTCCGGGTAGCCAGATGCGCGGATGGCGGCGATGGCGCTGTCCCAGTCGTACGCGACATGTTGGTGGACAATCTCGCAGCCGTGCTGGTCGGCCTTGAGCAGCGCGTAGCACGCGCGACGGTCAGCCGTCACTGGCAGGCCAACGCTGCCTACGTTGACCACCAACACGCCGTTCACGCGGCGTTTCAATGGCAGGTGCGTGTGGCCACAGACGATCAGGTCCGCCTCGGCGCCGGCCACCATCCCGGTCAGCTGCTGATCTGTCAATTTGGGATGGAAACCATCGCCGTCGTCGGAGTTCAAGGACGCGTGAACGGCCAGCAGGCGCTCGCCTCCCGGCAGGACCGTGCGAAAAGTGGCCGGCAAAGCGGCGATCCAGGGCAGCAAGCCTGCCCCCGTCACAACACCCCGTGCCCAGGCGAAGCTGCTGGCTATCTCCATCATCTTTCTGGCAGTCAGTCCGGAGACGCGCTCGGCGTGCGCGAGGATGGGTGGCTCCTCGCCCAGCAGGTACCGCTCATTGTTGCCCCGGATAACGCGGAGGTTGGGCAAATCCGCCACCCGCCGCACCACGCCGGCAGGATCGGGACCGGAGCTGGCAAGGTCGCCCAGCACCCAGTACTCGTCCGCGCCACCCTGTCGCTCAACGTCAGCCAGCACGGCGGCGAGGGCGATGGCGTTGCCGTGCAAGTCCGACAAGATGGCGGTGCGCATGGCGGCGACCATTGTAACGGCGAGCTCGCCGTTACAATGGTCCTCGGCCGGTTCATAGCCCACACCTGTTGGCCGTGGGAGCCGGCTGCTGGCGCTTACGTCATGGCCGCTTGAGCTGGATGGCGGGCGCCGCGGCCAACACCGCGCGGGCCACGGCAGGCGGCCGCCTGCAGTCAGCGAACGCCCGACGCAAGCTCCCCGCGGGCTCAGCCGTTTGGGCCGGCGGTGGGCGGCAGCGCGTGCGGGTGCGTGAAAATTGCTCGAAGTTCCTGATCGTCGTACGCCGCGGCGATCTGTCGCCAGGGCATCTCGTCGCTGACCTTATGGCCGGTTGGATCGACGCCGGTGTGGAATACGCTCAGGAACTGGCTCTCCGACCACTGGGGCACGATGTAGGTGAGGTTCGGGCCGGCCCGCCCCGGGCTTCTTGCCGGTGAGGTTCTCACCGTGGCAGGACGAGCAGCCGATACTCTCGACCAGGTACTGGCCGTACTCCTTCGTGACGGCGGCCGGCGGAGCTGTCACCGGCTCCTTGATGGCCGGTTGCGCGCTGGTGGGGAACAGGCCAGCGCCAATCTGGACGTCGCGCTCCGGCACTTGGTGCTGCACCGCGGGCTGGCTGCGAAGGTATGCCACCAGCGCCCGGGCATCGTGGTCACTGAGATGATGGAAGGCGTCCGAAGGCATGATCATCAGCGAGTGGCCGCTGGCATCCACGCCATCACGAATGGCCCGCAGGAACTGGCCGTCAGTCCACGCCTTGAGCTTGCCACCGGGGGTCAGGTTGGGCGCGTAGAGCGTGGCCAGCGGGCTTCCGAGGAAATTGCTGTTCCTGCCACTGAGCGGCAGCTGGCTGTTGGTGCTGTGGCAGGCGGCGCAGTAGTGGGCCCGCTGCTGCCCAAACGCCACCAGTTCGGGTGGCCTGCACCGTCACGTTCTCCGCCGGCGGGCCGTGTGGCGCATTGAGCCGGTAAATGCCGGACAGGCCAATGGCCGTGACGATGATCAGGGCCAGGCCGAGCAGCGATGTGACGATGCCGGCTGCAATCTTGCCAGGCAGGGTTACGGATGCGCCAGGCCAGGCTGGCCAGCCAGCCGAACAAAATGGCCAGCGCGCCAATGACCGCGATGGAGATGAAGCCGCTCATCTTCGCCTCACCAGCAGTGCTGCTCCGACGCTATTCACGGGGAAGTTCAGCATGCACACGCTGAATCTTACGGCCGGGGCACGTAGCCTTATCCGCGACAGAGCGCGCCTCTTCGTTTGGCCGCGGCCCGCAGACTGAGATGATGCGAATTCCATCATTGCTTTTGATGATAAATGCGGACGCCTGCGAGTTTGCCGAATGGCGCACATCTCTGTTAGCTTGGCGCCGCTTCCACGAACAGGTTCCCGCTGTCCTCGTCATAGGCATATAGCTCCGCGTAGCGACCCCAGTTGATCGCGGTTTGCAGCTGGCTTTCCGCTTCCTCGGCTGAGAAATTCCACAGCAGGCGATTGATGAGGGCCACGCCGAGCGCCATGGTCAGCGTGCTGGCGAACAGGGTGCTGTACTGAGCGTTCGCTGCCGCGGCGGTGATGGCGGCACCAAGTCCCGCGACACTGAAGGTGCGGCCCTGGTAATTCACGTACTCCGACACGATGGAGGCATTCCAAGCGCCCCCGGTTGCCGTGAGCAAGCCCGTGATCAAGTAAGGGAAGATTGCCGGGGAGAACCAGCCGCCGCCACCACAGCCAGCCGCGGACCTTAAGCATCGCGGCAGCCTGCCGCATGTCCGTCGGGATGGCCATCGCCCCGGCAATGACGTTGAACAGCACGTACCACTGGGTACCGAGCAGCATCAGGAGCACCGACGCCACGTTCAGGCCGCCCTGAATCTTCACCAGGGCCACCACGATGATGGGAAAGACAGCGGTGGCCGGAATCGACGCCACCACCTGCACGAGCGGTTGCAGCAGCTTCGACAGCCTCGGGTTCAAGCCGATGGCCACCCCCACCGGGACCGTCCACACCGTGCCGATAACTAGGGCGGCGGCCACGCGAGCAAGGGTCAAGCAGAAGTAGAGCGCGATGCCGCGCAGAGCCGGCAGCCCGAGCCCGGTGAGGATTACCGCGGCCTGCCACCCCCCGAAACCCGCGGCCAGCAGGAGAACTGCCATAAGCAGCCAGCCTCCCATCCGACCCAGGGTTCGCGGGGGTGGGTGCCTCGCTGGCTGAGCTCGCGCGCATACCGACTTGGCCCGAGCATCGTAGAGCTTGCTCTGCAAAAGCGCTAGCGCCAGCGCAAGGGCCTGGGCGAGTGTCGACCGTCGCAGGAAATCGAGAACCCACGACTCCGGCGCCTCGGACGACTCCGTGAGCTCCACCTTGAAGCGATCTGACCAGGCGATGACCGGCCGCCACAGCAGCTGGTCGATGAGCACGATCAGCAGGATCAGCGTTGCCAGGCCGAGCGCGATGGCGCCGTTGTCGCCCTTGTTGGCGGCGGCTTGAAGGTAGGAGCCCAGGCCGGGCAGGCGAAAGTCCTTGTTGCCCAGCGTGAAGGTTTCCGCCGCCATGAGGAACCAGCCGCCAGCCCAGGACATCATGCTGTTCCACACCAGCCCGATGACCGAGAAGGGCACGTCGCGTCGCCAGAAACGTTGCCACCAGGGCAGGCGGTACATGCGCGACACCTCCTCCAGGTCTCGTGGCACGGTGCGCAGCGAGTGGTAGAAGCTGAAGGTCATATTCCAGGCCTGGCTGGTGAATATGAGAGTGATCGCGGCCAGCTCCAGCCCCAGGTCGCGCGTTGGGAAGAGCGCCACCAAAGCCAGTACGACACCCGGCAGGAACGACAGGATAGGGATGCTCTGGAGGATGTCCAGGATGGGTACCATCACTCGCTCGGCTGCGCGTGACGACGCGGCGAGGGCGCCGTAGCCCAGCGTGAAGAGCAGCGACAGCAGATAGGCCAGCAGCCTGCGCAGCGTGGATAGGCCGGCATAGGCCGGCAGCCGCCGGAGAAAGCGAGATGTCGACGCTCGACTGGTAGGGGCCAAACCACTGCGAGGCGGCGTGGACGAAGGCGTAAAACGAGGCCCGCCACGCCGGCCAACACCGCGATGTCCACCCAGCTGAAGCGCGGCAGTCCGCGTGCGACAACGTCAGTAGGAAAGCGCATCAGCGCCTCCTGGTTCCGCTAGGTGTTTGCCGGTCAGCCATAAATGGAAGTGTCTTACCACTCCGATTCCTCTCCCAGTCGGGAGAGAGGAACGCGCTGTTCGCGAGATGGGGCCTGGTTCCACCAACTCATTGCTGGCGTCTCATCGATTTCCCTCTTGGCTTGGGTGTTGTCGTCTTCCGACTGCCGTACCCGGCTGTGCCCTCTACACGACCTTGCGGCGGTACGTGAGCGTGGCGCAGATGTACGCGACGATGAGCACGCCGAAACACCAGGCCAGGGCCATCCAGATGTCGGCACCGACCGGCTGCTGTGTGAACAGGTCGCGAATCGCATTGACGATAGAGGTCACCGGCTGGTTCTCCGCGAAGGCGCGCACCGGGCCGGGCATGGTGTTGGTAGGCACAAAGGCCGAGCTGATGAACGGCAGGAAGATGAGCGGGTACGAGAACGCGCTTGCACCATCTATGGACTTCGCGGACAGCCCTGGAATGACGGCGAGCCATGTCAACGCCAGCGTGAACAGCATCAGGATGCCTGCGACCGCGAGCCACGTCAGCACTCCCGCTCCCGAGCGGAAGCCCATGACGAGGGCGACCAGCACGACGACCACGAGCGAGATCAGGTTGGCGACCAGCGACGTCAGCACGTGCGCCCACAGCACGGACGACCGCGCGATCGGCATGGACAGAAAGCGCTCGAAGATGCCGCTCCGCAGATCCAGGAAGAGCCGGTATGCCGTGTAGGAGATGCCCGAAGCGATCGTGATGAGCAGAATACCCGGCAGCAGGTAGTTCACATACGAAGCTGAGCCTGACTTGATGGCGCCGCCGAACACGTAGACGAACAGCAGCATGAAGCCGATCGGCATGATCGTGGTGGTGATGATGGTATCCAGGCTGCGCGTGATGTGGCGCAGGGATCGTCCCAGCAGAACGGCGGTGTCGCCGAAGTAATGCGTGGTCATCGTTTGCTCCTTACTCGTTCGTGCCGGCGCGAGGCTCATGGTCAGCGGCACCGGCCGTCCCGTCGCCACCGACGAGGGCGAGAAAGACATCCTCAAGGGTCGGCTGCTTTTCGACGTATTCGACTTTGGCGGGCGGGAGCAGCTGCTTGAGCTCAGTGAGGGTGCCGTTCACGATAATCCGGCCCTCGTAGAGGATCGCGATCCGATCGGCGAGTTGTTCGGCCTCGTCCAGATACTGCGTCGTGAGCAGCACCGTTGTGCCCTGCGCGGCGAACTCTTTGACGGCTTGCCACACCTCGATGCGCGCCTGGGGGTCGAGCCCGGCCGTCGGCTCGTCGAGGAAGATGACCCGGGGGTTCCCGATGAGGCTCATGGCGATGTCGAGGCGGCGGCGCATGCCGCCTGAATACGTCGCTACCTTCCGTGCGGCCGCGTCGGTCAACGCGAAACGCTCGAGCAGACCATCCGCGATTCCGCCCGGGTCCTTGAGGTGCCGCAAACGGGCAACCAGCACGAGGTTCTCTCGTCCACTGAGGATTTCGTCCACGGCCGCGAACTGTCCGGTGAGGCTGATGGACTCGCGCACGTCCGCGGGTTGCGTGGCAACGTCGAAGCCGTTGACGGTGGCGTTCCCCGCGTCGGCCTTGAGCAGCGTGGCGAGAATTTTCACGAGCGTGGTCTTGCCTGCCCCGTTCGTGCCGAGCAGGGCGAAAATGCTGCCCCGCTCCACGTTGAACTCCACGCCGCGCAGGACCTCCAGCTTCTTATACGACTTCTCCAGGCGCCGGACCTGGATCGCAGGCCGCTCCACCTGATTGATTGCCATCTGCCTCTCCGTTCTCACTTTCATTCCAGTTCGCTGGTCCGCATCATGACTCGACATGGGGGATTGATGTTATCAGTGTATGCATACGCTGTAGACTGAAGGCAGTATAAGTCTACGGCGTATACTTTACAAGGCGTTTTTATGCAGGAGTCAGACGGCGCTACACGTCGAGGTCTCACCCGCCGGGCGATCGTCGATCGAGCACTCGAGCTGGGTGATGCCGAGGGCCTCGAGGCGGTGAGCCTGCGGCGTTTGGCCAGCGAGCTCGCCGTGACACCGATGGCCCTCTACCGTCACGTCAAAGACAAGCAGGATTTGGTCAACGCGATGTATGAAGCCATCGTCGAGGACTTCGATCTCAAAGCTGATCACCGGCCAGGCATGAAATGGGCGAATCAGCTGCGACGATCGCTGCTGCGGTACATCGCACTGCACCATCGACCGGTGGCGCTGCCGCTGGCGATCGCCTACAGCGGCGGCGGTTCGCCCGCCATCTGGCGGATGTTCGAGGATGGGCTTGGCATCCTCCTGGGAGCCGGCTTCACCCGCCGCGAGGCGGTTATGCTGAACCGCACTGTTTCGATTGTCGTCGCCGGCTATCTCATGCTCGTTCGCCAGGCGCTCGTGCCCGAATCCGACGAGCTGACGGTGGCGCGCAAGCGGTTCGAGCTGGAGCTGCTCAGCCTACCTCGCGCCGATTACCCGAACGTGGTGGCCAGCGCCAGCGAGTTGGTGGACGCTCAATTCAGCGATCCGCAACAACTCTTGAAGGCGTTCGTTGACTTCACGGTTCGTGGCGTCGAGGCGACGCTGATCAAGCGCAGAGGGAGCCCGCGGCCAGCACGTCGCGGCGGTCCCACGAACTGAAAAGGGCCTGCCCCAAGACAGCCTCAGTTACAAGCTCGGTCTTTGACGCGAGCACGCATGAGGACCCTGAGGGAACTGCGCCTCAGATGGGCAGCTGGTCGGCCTCCGGGCTGGCCTGAAGCTCGAAGGTGTTGGTGATGGCGGAGATGTACTGGTATTGGCCCACGGTGGCCGCCAGCTCCACCAGCCAGCGGGCGGTGTGGCGGCTCAGAAGGTCGTCGAAGAGGGCCTGTTCGACTCGATTCTTCCGCAGCAGCTGGCGCACGAACAGGATGATGCCGCGCTCGTCAGGCAGCAGGCCGTCCACCGGCTGACGGTGGCGCACCGCCTCAATGGCCTCTTCGCGCAGACCGGCCTTGCGCCCGGTGGCCACGTGCGAGGCCCACTCGTAGCCGGCATCCTTCTCTCGCGTGACGGCGATGATGCACAGCTCACGCTGCCAGGATTCAAGCGTTGAACCCAGGCGGATTTGGGCGCCGGCCTCCATCACTTTCTGGGCCAGCCCGGGGCTGTGCAACAAAAAAGCAAATGGCCCGCCCACGCGGTGGAGCACGTCCACAATGTGGTCGTATTCGGCATGCTGCTCGGCTGGCAGGTCGGCTTTGTCGGCAAGTTGTTTGATGCGCGGCATGCCGCTATTGTTGCAGAATAGTGCACCTTCAGCCAAGATGAGCTGGCACACTCGCTCCGATATGAAGGCGCTGGCTGTTGGCCTGGGCGCGCTTACCCTGCCGAGCGTAGCCCTGCTGCTGGTGTGGGACGCCGCTCCGGGCAGTTTTCCGGTTTCCGCGCATGTCGTGCTGGGCGCAATTCCACTGGCGCTGATCGCGCTCTCCTATCTCATCTACCAGTTGCACGTTCAGCCTTCCCGCGCTCAGCTGGCGCGTGCCACTATCCTGGTGCTGGCGTTTCTCTGCTGGGCTACCAACCAGGCGCTCGGCGATGGCCGGCTGTCGACCCTCTTCAATGACCTGGCGATCAGCCTATTTGTGTGTGACGTGCTGCTCACCATGATCGGCTGGCCAACTGACACGGATGCTGCGCCAGAACTCCTGTAGTTTGAGCCACTGGCCGATCCGCGAGCCCTGCTTCCCCGCCAGCGCGCAGGCGCAAGCAGAAGGCAGTGCGGCAATCGGGTTCATACGGGGCTTGCCAGGGTAAGCGCGAGGCGGCTCGCCCACCGCACGCGAGCGGGGTTACGCGGTGG
>JBOGTU010000119.1:0-13068 GCA_050695655.1 Chloroflexota bacterium
TCTCTGGTGACCAGCGCAACATCGGGCGCGCGGAGCTGCTGGTGCTGCTCACCCACCATGAAGCCGGCCTGCCCATCCAGGAGTTCGGCGCCAATGCTTTTGGCAAAGGGCGCGATGGTCAGCATGATCTGAACGCACGTCCGGCCGTGGTAGTTAAAGGTCGGTGACAACCACAGGATCTCCCCATCCACCAGCTCAAACTGCGCATCGGGATCGATCTCGCCATCGCGCAGCATGCGGTCGATGTCGGCCACACTGAGCCGCGCTTTCACGCCCACCGGCATGGCCACAGTATGCCATCCGCTGGCCAGTTTCCTCTCCCGACTGGGAGAGGCGAAGGTGAGGGCCGAACTCTCTACCCAATCAGCCAACTCCGCATCCGTCAGGTCACTGCTGGCTGGGAACGCCCTCACCCTTCCCTCTCCCAGTCGGGAGAGGAAGTCCGGGTTAGCCCTCCAACTATGCGTAGACATGTACTTTCGCCTCCCCACGCCATTGCCTTGGACAATCGATCAGCTTGCGGCGCCGCCCCGCCGTGTGACTGGTTTCCTCGTCGTGCTGCTGGCGCCGCGCCGATCAACGCCCAGCCGCCCAAGCCGGCTAAGGCCGGCTCTCGATCGCTGAGTGGACGTGCCGTTGCGCAGCGGAGTAAGCTGAGGCAGCAATGACCACCAAAGAACGCCTGCATCAGCTGGTTGACCGCCTTCCCAAACAGAGGCTCGATGATGCGGAATCCATCCTCGAGGCCCTCGAGGTGCACAACGGCGATCCGTTAGCCCGAAAGCTAGTGACCGCTCCGCTCGACGACGAGCTTGAGAGCGAAGAAGAGCGGCGCGCCGTCGCTCAGGCCCGCGACGCGCTTGCTCAGGGAGAGATCGTCAAGGACGAGCAGCTGGACCGCGAACTTGGTTGGTGAGCTGGACCGTTGTCTGGACTCGTCCTGCTGTTGATGACCTTCGCCGGCTGGACCGCTCAGCTGCCGAGCGAGTTCGGCGCGCGGTCCGTCGTCTGGCTGAAGAGCATTCCGGAGACGTGACTCGACTGCAGGGCGTGGTCCCACCCGAGTGGCGGCTACGCGTTGGGGACTGGCGAGTTCGTTTTGGATACGATTTTGAAGCTCAGACTATCCAGATTCTCCGAGTGAGGCATCGGCGGGAGGCATATCGCGGGTAAGGGAGGCGACTGCGAGATGCCTCATGGGCGGCGGACGGACAGCGTGCCAAGTCCGCCAGCAGCGATGCACATCTTTGCATACCTGCCAAGCGTCTTGAGCGCAGATGTTGACGGACGAGTCGAGCGTAGCGTCCGCCTGCTACGCAAAATGTGAACCGCGCCCAGGTGCCTTGGCGCCGTTTGACGAAGAGTTTCCGCCCATCCCCGATCCGCATCCGGAACCCCTTGAGCTGTGATGCGCTACCTGCTCGACACCAACATCGTGTCTGATCTCGTCCGCCACCCGCTGGGCCGCATCGCGGAGCGCATCCGCAAAGTCGGCGAGGCGCAGGTCTGCAGCGGCATCATCGTCGCCGCCGAATTGCGCTAGGGAGCAGCAAAGAAAGGGTCGCCGCGCCTCACAGCGCAGCTCGAAACCGTGCTCGGCGCGCTCGATGTGCTCCCTTTCGAGGCACCCGCCGATGCCACCTATGGGGCCCACTCCGCCCGCGACTGCTCAGCGCGAAGACGCCTGCGGATGGTAGCCGATCCCGTCCGCTGCACCACGCCTTCGATTATCAGTCCCTCACTGGCCACACCCTGGTGCCTGGTCTGGACCCTCACCTCGCCTCTCCCAGCCGGGAGAGGAGCACGCTGATCGCGGCCATGCAGTTTCAGCGCTTTTGGCCTTGCGGCCCCTCCACCTACTCGGCGCCGCCGGCGGCGAGCGCGGCGGCGGTGGGTGCGACGGAGAGGTGATTGACAAAGCGCCGCATGCGGGCCAGCGCTTCCTCGATCTCGGCGTAGGCGGTGGCGTAGCACAGGCGCACGTAGCCCTCGCCCTGGTCGCCGAAGGCGCTGCCGGGAATGACCGCGACCTTGGCCTCGTCCAGCAGGCGCGTGGAGAACTCTTCGGATGACAGGCCGGTGGCGGCAATGGAGGGGAAGGCGTAAAAGGCGCCGCGCGGTTCTACGCAGGCCAGGCCCATGTCGTTCAGGCCGGCCACCAGGCGGCGGCGGCGGCGGTCGTACTCGGCCACCATGTGCTGCACGTCCGGCTCGCCGTGCTCCAGCGCCTCGATGCCCGCCCACTGGGCGGCGGTAGGCGTGCTCATGATGACGTACTGGTGGATCTTCATCATGGCTTCGATGATCTCGGCCGGCGCACAGGCGTAGCCCAGGCGCCAGCCGGTCATGGCGTAGGCCTTGGAGAAGCCGTTCACCAGGATCGTGCGCTCCCGGGCGCCCTTCAGCGCCGGGATGCACACGTGGGCCTGGCCGTACACCAGCCGGTGGTAGATCTCGTCCGAAATGATCAGCAGGTCGTGCTCCACGGCCAGGTCCACGATCCGCTGCGCCTCTCGCGGGTCCAGCACGGCGCCCGTGGGGTTGTTGGGGAAGCCCAGGATCATGGCGCGGGTGGCTGGTGTGACGGCCTCAGCCACATCGGCGGCGGCCAGGCCAAAATCGTTGCGCGCGTAGGTGGGCACCGGCTGAATCACCGCGCCGGCAAACGCCACGCAGGCCGCGTAGGACACGTAGCCCGGCTCCGGCAGCAGCACCCCATCGCCATGCTCCACGATGGCGCGCACGCCTACGTCTATCGCTTCGCTGGCGCCCACGGTGACGAGGATCTCCGTTTCCGGGTCGTAGTGCACGCCGTAGCGCACTTCCAGGTCACGGCTGATGTGCTGACGCAGCTCCAGCAGGCCGTAATTCGAGGTGTAGTGGGTGAGGCCGCGTTCGATGGAGTCGATCGCCGCCGCGCGCACGCCCCGCGGCGTCACAAAGTCCGGCTCGCCGATGCCCAGCGAGATGACGTCCGCCGGCACGTCGAAGAACTTGCGGATGCCCGAGGGCCGCACACGGTTGACGATCGATGAGGTGAGGGGCCTCACGAGAGGAGTCGCCCGTCCGGAACGGCCGGCTCGGCCGAATCCAACGAGGGCTGCTGCTTGTGAAAGGGCGTGCTCTGCTCGTAAGCATGGGCTGCGCGCAAAATGCCTGCCTCGTCCCAGGCGCGCCCGATGATCTGCAAACCCACCGGCAGGCCATCCGAAAAGCCGCACGGCAGCGACAGCGCGGGCAAGCCAGCCATGTTCACGGGAATGGTGCACACATCGGCCAGATACATCGCCAGCGGATCGTTCAAGCGCTCGCCCAGCCGAAACGCAACCGTGGGCGAGGTGGGCGCGGCCAGCACATCCACCCGCTGGAACACGTCATCAAACTCGCGCTTGATCATGGTGCGCACCTTCTGCGCCTTCAGGTAGTAGGCGTCGTAATAGCCGGAGCTGAGCACGTAGGTCCCCAGCATGATGCGCCGCTTCACTTCGGGCCCAAAGCCCGCCTCCCGCGTGGCGGCAATCTGGGTCCACACGTCCCCCGCCGGCTCCGAGAGGCCGTAGCGCACACCATCGTAGCGGGCCAGGTTGGCCGACGCCTCGGCCGGCGCGATGATGTAATACGTATCCAGCGCGTACTCCGTGGAGGGCAGCGAGCAGTCCACGATCTCCGCGCCAAGGCTGGCCAGCTGGCTGATGGCGGCCCGCGCCAGCGCTTCCACGCCCGGCTCCATGCCCTGCGCGAAGTACTCCCGCGGCACACCCACGCGCAGGCCGCGCACGCCCTGCTCCAGGCCGGCCTCGAAATCGGGCACCGGCTGGCTGGCCGAGGTGGAGTCGCACGCGTCGGCCCCCGAGATGGCGCCCAGCACGATGGCGCAGTCGCGCACGTCACGCGTGAAGGGGCCGATCTGATCGAGCGACGAGGCGAAGGCCACCAGCCCAAAGCGAGACACCCGCCCGTAGGTCGGCTTCAGCCCCACCACGCCGCACAGCGCGGCCGGCTGGCGAATGGAGCCGCCGGTATCCGTCCCCAGCGCGTACACGCACTCCCCGGCCGATACCGCCGCGGCTGATCCGCCGCTGCTGCCACCCGGCACTGTGGCCAGGTTCCAGGGGTTGTGCGTGGCGAAGAAGCCGGAGTTCTCGGTCGAAGAGCCCATGGCGAATTCATCACAGTTGGTTTTGCCCGCGAACACCGCCCCGGCCTGGCGCAAGCGGGCCACCACGGTGCCATCGGCTGGCGGCACGAAGTGCTCCAGCACGCGTGAAGAGCAGGTGGTGCGCACGCCTCGCGTCACCAGCACATCCTTCAGCGCCACCGGAATGCCCAGCAGCGGCGAGGAGGCATCGCCCGCCGCGAGCCGCTCATCGGCGGCGCGGGCCTGCTCCAGCGCCAGCTCCGCCGTGGGCGTCACGAAGGCGCGCACCCGGCCATCCACCGCGTCCAGACGCTCCAGCACGGCCCGCGTCAGCTCCACCGAGCTGATGTCGCGCGAGCGCAGCCGCTGGGCGGCTTCGTGAATGGTGAGCGAGGAGAGGCTCACTCGAGGATCGGCAGAACGCGGACGAACGGCGCCTCGACGTGGGGGGCATTGGCCAGGGCCTGCTCGGTGGTGAGGCCCGGCCGAACTTCGTCGGCTCGCAAAACGTTGGTGGCTTCCAGCACTTGCGCGGTGGGCGCGATGTCGTCCGTCGGCAGGCGGTTCAGGCGCTCCATGTGCGCCAGAATGTCACCCAGCTGCGCCGCCATGCGGGCTTTCTCCTCGTCGGACAAGCCCAGCCGCGCCAGCAGGGCGAGATGGTCCATCTCGTCCTTGGACAGGGGCATTTACCGATTATACGGGTGCTCCCGTGCCACCCCCGCGGCCACTGATGAACCTGTCAGTTGAATTTCAAGACTCGACAACGTATCATGAGAACTGATGAGTACCGGTGCGATACTGTCCGGTTCGCGAGGGCGGCTGCGCGGAAGGCTGCGGGAGGTGCGCGAGGAAGTGATTCTGGACGTGGCCGAAGAGCTGCTGCTCGCCCGCGGCTACGGCGACATGAGCATGGACGAGCTGGCCGCGCAGACCGGCATGTCCAAAGCCACCCTGTACCACTTCTTCCCCTCCAAGTTGGAGCTGGCGGTGGGGGTTGTCTGCCGCGGCATGAACAAGTGCGCCACCATCCTGGAGGCGGCGGTGCAGGGCACCCAGCCCCTGCCGCTGGAGCAGGCGTTCCGCACCTGCCTTCGTGAGAAGGCCGCGGTAGACACCATGGATATGGGCCTGCCGCGAAGCGCGATCGTGGCGCACGAAGCCTTCCGCGAGCTGCATGATCACCTGCACGCTCTGCTGGACGAGCTGCTCGAACGCGGGCGCCGCGGCGGGGTGCTCGCGGCCTGGGTATCCACCCCGGCCTTCATCGCGATCGTGGAGGGCGTGTTCAAGTGCGGCGCCAGCTTCGACACCCTGGCGGCCGCGGCCGGCTCCTCGCGCGAGGAGCTGATCGACGGCGTCACGCGCATCATCTTTCAGGGCATCCGCGGCCCCAACGCCCCGGCCTGATGTTCGCGCCAGCGGCATCACCACCCGCTCTGGAATCGCTGCCGCGCACAGCTCGATACGCAAACTCGACACGCAATCTCGATAAGGAAGGGCTCCGAGACGAATGACAACTGATAAGCACTACAACCCCTGGATCGTGCTGGTGGTGCTGTGCGCTGGCTTCTTCATGATCCTGCTGGACACCACCGTGGTGCAGATTGCCATCCCCAGCATCATCGATAGCCTGCATGCGTCGCTGGACCAGATCCTGTGGGTGATCAACGCCTACATCCTGGTGTACGCCGTGCTGCTCATCACCGCCGGCCGGCTGGGCGATGTGATGGGCCCGCGCACGCTGTTCGTGATCGGGCTGGTGATCTTCACGGCGGCCTCCGCCTATTGCGGGCTGGCGCCGGACACGACGCACCTCATCACGGCGCGTGTCATTCAAGGCGTGGGCGGCGCACTGCTCACGCCGCAAACGCTGTCCATGCTGACCATCATCTTTCCGCCGGAGCGGCGCGGCGCCGCGTTCGGCATCTGGGGCGGCATCAGCGGCATCGCCGCGGTCATCGGCCCTACGCTGGGTGGCTACCTGGTCACCAACTTCAGCTGGCGCGCCATCTTCTTCATCAATGTGCCGGTGGGCATCGCGGCGGTGGTCGCCACCTTTCTGCTGGTGCCGGACATCCGGATGGATCACCAGCACACCTTTGACATTGGCGGCGTGGTGCTGGCCAGCGTGGGCCTGTTCGCCATCGTGTTCGGGCTGGTGGATGGCCAGCGCTTCAACTGGGGCGCGGTCGCGGGCCCGATCAGCATTCCGCTCATCATCGGGTTGGGCGTGGCGCTGCTGGGAGGCTTCGTGGTGTGGGAGGCGCGCCAGGCCGAGCCGCTCATGCCGCTGTCGCTGTTCCAGGATCGCAACTTCAGCGTGATGAACTGGGTTGGCGTGACCACCAGCTTCGCCATGCTGGGCCTCTTTCTGCCCATCATCATCTACTTCCAGTCGGTACTGGGCATGACCGCGCTGCAGGCGGGGCTGGCCATCGCCCCTATGTCGGTGGTGCTCATGGTTGTGGCGCCGCTCTCGGGCCGCCTGTCCGATGCCATCGGCGGCAAGTACATTCTCTTTCTGGGCTGCCTCATCTTCGGCGGCGGCATGGGCGCTATCGCCTTCAATTCGACGACCAGCGCCACGCTGTGGACCTTCCTGCCGTGGTTCGTCCTGGCCGGCGTGGGGCTGGGCATGGTGTTCGCGCCCATGGCCACCATCGCCATGCGCGACATCAGCGCGACCATGGCCGGCGCGGCGTCCGGTATCTTCAACACCACCCGCCAGCTGGGCTCACTCATCGGCACCGCCGTGGTGGGCGCGGTGCTGCAGAACCAGCTCGCCACTCAGCTGGCGGCCCACGCGGCGGCGGCATCCACCAAGCTGCCACCGGCCTACCGGCAGCAGTTTGTGCAGGCCTTCGCGCAGGCCGGCCAGGGCGGCTTGCAGGTAGGCCCGGGCCAGAGCGGCGCCGCGGCGCTGCCCGCCGGCATCCCGCCCGCTATCGCCAAACAGGTGCAGGTCATCGTCCACGGCGTGTTCACCAATGCCTACGTCGATACCTTGCGCCCAACGCTGGCCATCCCCGTGGCCCTCATGGTGCTCGGCGCCGTGAGCACGCTGCTGGTGCAGCGCCGCCTGGCAGCGACGCCCACCGCGCAAGCCCCTGACCCTGAGCCCGTCTTCGCCGGCTGACGTCCTCAGCCCACCCTGATGCCGGCCACGCCCAGGAGGGTCACGGCGACGTAGAGGACTGACAGCAGGCTGATGGCTGCCACCGTGGCATAGGCGAAAACGTTGCGGACGGGGCCATTGACCGAGCTGCCCATGATCTCGCGGTCGTTCACCAGGCGGATCATGGTGAACAGCTCGATGGGCAGCAGCAAGCCGTTGATGACCTGGGTCACCAGCAGCAGCTGAATGACGTTGATGCCGGGGATGATCGCCACGCCGGCGCCAAACACGAGCAGCGCCGTGAGCAACCCCAGAAACGCGGGCGCCTCGCGCGGGGTGCGCGAGATGCCACGCTCCAGCCCCAGCGCCTCGGTGATGGAGTAGGTGGTGGCGAGCGGCACCACGGCCGCCGCCAGCACGGACGCGCCAAACAGCCCGATGGCGAACAGGTAGCCGGCAAACGGCCCCGCCAGCGGAGCTAAGGCCTGTGCCGCGTCCTGCGCGGTGTTCACCTGCACGTGGTGCACGAAGAGTGTGGCCCCAGTGGCGATGATGATGAACATCGAGATGAGGTCGCCGAAGATGGCGCCGGCATACGCATCGCCCCGCGCTTGCCGCTCACTCTGCGTGCCTTTCTCCGCCACCGCGGACTGCAGGTACAGCTGCATGTAGGGCGTGATGGTGGTGCCTACGGTGGCCACAAAGATGAGCAGGTAGCCGCTGTTGAGCTGGAAGTTGGGCACCAGCAGCTGCCGGCCCACCGCGAGCCAATGTGGTTTGGCCAGCACGGCCGACACGGGATAGGCGAAGAAGGCGAAGGTCATGGTGATGAACACCACCTCCACCCGCTTGTAGTTGCCCCGCACCACCAGCCACCAGATCAGCAGCGCCATCACCAGCACTACCGGCCAGCGGGGCAGGCCAAACAGCTCCGCGGCCGCGCCCATGCCCGCGAACTCGGAGACTACCAGCACCGCGTTGGCCACCAGCAGCGAGAGCAGCACAAAGGCCGTCCAGTGAATGCCGAAGCGCTCGCGCACCAGGTCCGAGAAGCCCTTGCCGGTCACCGCGCCCATGCGCGCCGCCATCTCCTGCACCAGCATGAGGCTGATCGTGACCAGCACCATCATCCACAGCAGGCTGTAGCCGTAATTGGCGCCGACCGTGGCGTAGGTCGCGATGCCGCCGGCATCGTTGCCGGCATTGGCCGAGATGAGCCCGGGCCCCAGCAGCCCCAGCGGAAGCAGCAGCCGCGTACGCCGCCGCAACCCCCGCGCGAGCAGCTTCGGCCCGTGGGCGGGCGCCTCGGCCGGGGGCTGGTCGAGCATGGGCCGCCTCCCTCCTCACTGGATGTTCCCGCCGGGCCGCGGACTTTCGCCAGCGAGGCGCCCGAACGCCCATTGTAGCCCCGCCAGCTCGCGCGGCCGGCGCGCGCAAACTTTTTCTATACTGGCCTGTGACCATCGGCAGGAAGATTCGGCTCACCAGCTATGCGCACTGCGCGGGTTGAGCTGCCAAGCTGAGTCCTACGGACCTGGCTCACGTGCTGAGCCACTTGCCCAAACAAACCGACCCGCGCCTGCTGGTGGGCACCGAAACCGCCGACGACGCCGGCGTGTACCGCATAGCGGACGACCTCGCCCTGGTGCAGACGGTGGACCTGTTCCCGCCGGTGGTGGACGATCCGTACTGGTTCGGCGCCATCGCCGCCGCGAATGCCTTGAGCGACGTGTACGCCATGGGCGGCAAGCCGCTCACCGCGCTGAACATCGCCGGCTGGCCGCGCGAACTCGACCTGGACCTGCTGGGGGAAGTGCTGCGCGGCGGGTCGGACAAGCTGCGCGAAGCGGGCACGACGCTGGTGGGCGGCCACTCCTGGGAGGATGAGGAGCCCAAGTTCGGCCTCTCGGTGACCGGTCTGATCCACCCCGACCGCATCGTCACCAATGCCGGCGCGCGGGTGGGCGATGCGCTGGTGCTCACCAAGCCGCTGGGCCTGGGCGTGATCACGACCGGCGCCAAAAATGAGCTGGCACAGCCCGAAGCGCTGGACGAGGCCATCCACATCATGGCGGCGCTCAACGCGGGCGCCGCCGAGGCCATGCTGGCTGTGGGCGTTCACGCCGCAACCGATGTGACCGGCTTTGGCCTGCTGGGCCACCTGCGGGAGATGACGCGCGGCAGCCGCGTGGGCGCCGATCTGCACGCCGCGGCCATTCCCGTACTGCCCGAGGCGCGACGGCTGGCCGCGCTCAGCATGGTGCCTGGGGGCAGCCAGCGCAACCTTGAGGCCCTGCGAGGCGATGTGGCCTTCGGCGCGCTCGGGGACATCGATCAGCAGCTGCTGGCGGACGCGCAAACCTCGGGCGGGCTGCTCATCGCCGTGGCGCAGGACCGGCTGGCGGAGCTGCTGGAGCGCCTCCAGGCTGCCGGCACCCCGGCCCAGAGCCTGATCGGCGAAATCACCGCCGCGCGGGAGCCGAGCATCCGCGTTCTGGCTGCCACACGGCCGAGCTGACGCGCTGGGAGTTTGGCCGCAAAGCCATAAGCGGCCCTCCACCGGCCCCCGCGGCCGCCACTTCGACCTGAACGGACGTTACTGGGCAACCACCCGGCTGCCGCGGCATGTTTCCGGCCGGACTTCTAGGCCGAGAGCTCCAACCGTTTCACGGCTGCTTCGTCTACCTCCAGGCCCAGGCCGGGCCTGGCGCTCAGCTCGAGCCAGCCATCCCTCACCTGGGGTGGCTCGCGCCACAGGTCCGACGCCCAGGGCAAGTACTCCAAGATGCGCCCGTTGGGCGCCGCCGCCACCGCATGCGCCAGAATTTCCGGGCAGAGATGGCTCACGATGGGCCGGCCATAGGTTTCGGCCAGGTGGGCGATCTTCATCCAGGGGGTGAGGCCGCCCACGTTCAGATCCACCATCACCAGGTCCAGGGCTCGCCGTTCCAGCAATCGGCGAAAGGGCGCGCTGCCGGAGTACGACTCGCCCGCCGCCAGCGGTGTTTGCAGCTCTCGGGCGACACGTGCCAGCCCCTCCTCGTCCTGGTGGGAAATGGGATCCTCCAGGTAGAACAGGCCGCACTCGTCCAGCGCGGCGCCAATGGTGAGCGCCTGCTTCACGTCCCACGACTGGTTGGCATCGGCCAGCAGATCCATGCTCGGCCCGGCCGCTTCGCGTATGATGCGCGTACGCTCCACGGCATCCCTGGCTGAACCCATGCCGCCCAGCCGAAACTTGAGCGCGGTGAAGCCCTGCTCTCGGAACCAGGCCGCGTTGCGTGCCACGGTGTCGGCCTCCAGTTGCCACCACAGCTTCCAGCCACCATACACCCGCACACGGTTGCTGAACCCGCCCAGCAGCTGCCACACCGGCCGCCCCAGCGCCTTGCCCCGAATGTCCCATAGCGCCACGTCGACGAGGCTGGCCGCGCGGTGCGCCAGCCCGGCCAGGGGGCCTTCCGCACCCTGCAGCCGAGCGCTCACAGCCTCGCTGTTGAGGATGTCGCAGCCGGCCAGGCGTGTCACCAGCGCCTCCACAGTGACGCTCAGTGCTTTGGCGCTCCAGGTGCCTTCGCCCGCGAAGCTCACGTAGCCCACGCCCTCCAGGCCCTCATCCGTGCGGAGCTGCAGCAGCAGGTGCGTTCCCGTGCGGGGACCGTCGTACGGGACGCGTACGAGTCGTAAAATGGAGCCGGCGATGTTCATGCTCGCACCGCCGGTGCGACAGGCGCCAGCTCCGGCAGGCCGAACACGCGGCCCACCGTGCGCGAGGTCATGAGCGCGCGCTCCTCCACGCTGCAGTCAGCCATGATGCGCTCCACCGTGGCGCGGGAGTTGGGCCACACGGAATCGCCATGCGGGTAGTCGCTGGCCCACATCAGCGTTTCCACGCCGATAACATCGCGCGTGCGGATGCCCAGCTCATCGTCCTCGAACGTGGCCAGGAAGTTCCGCTGCCAGTAATCGCTGAAGCGCAGCTTGATCTTGGTCCGGTCCTCACGGCGAAACTGGCGCCAGTCCATGCGCTGCAGAAAGTGCGCGATCCAGCCGGTTTCGAACTCGGCCGCTACGAAGGTGATGTTCGGAAAGCGGTCGCACACACCGCCCATGATCAGATCGCTGATGGTCACGGCTACGCCCAGGTGGATGAGCGTGTAGCCCAGCCCGTGGCGGCGAAAAGCCTCAGGTGTGCTGTTGCGCGAGGCTCCGACGCCGGAATGGAAGGTGACCGGCAGATGCAGCTCCTGCACCGTGGCCCACAGCGCATCGTATTCCGGATCGAGGTAGAGCCGCTCGTCCGGCGAGCCGCAGGGGATGACGATGCCCACGTGGCCCAGCTCCTTGGCGCGCCGTACCTCGGCCACGGCCGCCGAAATGTCGTGCACCTGGATGCAGGCCAGCGGGAACATGCGCCCGTGGGACTCCTTGGCATAGTCCGCCAGCCAGTCGTTATAGGCCACGAAGGTGGCCGCGGCAACTTCCGCATCCGCCCCCTGCATGGCAAAAAAGCCACCCATGGCGCTGGGGAACAGCACCTCCGCCGCCACACCGTCCGCGTCCATGTCTCTCAGGCGCGCGCTGATGCTGGTGAGGCTGTCTCGCGCCTCGTAGCCGGCGCGCTCGGTTTGATCGTGGCGCGGGGTTTGCGGCTCCATGCCCGCCGTGGCGAACACGCCCACCGGAATGGTGCGCCCCAGGCCGGTGTCCAGCTGCCAGCCGCGCTCCGGCGTCTGCACCATGCGCGGCGCCGGCTTGCCGAAGCGCTTGGCCACCGGCGCGAAGATCTCCGGCACCTCCACAATGTGCGAATCCGCCGATATCAACGGCGTCTCCGCCCACTTCTCACTCATCAGTCATCTCCTTGCCAATCCCATCCGGCTCTGTCTGATGTCGCCATGCCCTCTCCGGTGCTGCCGCTGTCGCACGCAGCAGCGCCCTCTCCCGTCCACCCGCTGGCGGATGGGAGAGGGCGGGGGTGAGGGCCTCCTGTCCTGCCGGATTGACCAGTGCTGGCCATCAGTGGGAAAACTCCAGGATGGCCCGGCCCAGCACCTGGCCCTGCTCCAAGGCCTGGCAGGCCTCGTTCACCTGCTCCAGTGGATAGCGGCGGGTCACCAGCTTGTCCAAGGGCATCTTGCCCTGCTTAAACCACTCCACATAGAGCGGAAAGTCGCGCTCCGGGTGGCCCGTGCCACCCGACGTACCCATGAAGATGCGTGCTCCGCCCAGCAGGTCGCGTACGGGAATCGTGGGCTGCGTTTGCGGCACCCCCACCAGCACTGCCGTGCCACCCTGGCAGTAGCCGTTCACTCCCGCCCGAACGGAGGGTATGACCTGCTCCATGGTTTTGGTAGCGCCGATCACATCGAAGGCGTAGTCCGCGCCGCCGCCCGTGATCTCGCGAATCTTCGCCACCGGATCCTCCTGGCCGGCATTGATGGTGTGCGTGGCGCCGAACTGGCGGGCGTACTCCAGCTTGTCGTCGGCGAGATCCACGGCGATGATGGGGTACGCGCCAACGTTGGCGCACGTCTGCACGGTGCACAGCCCCAGGCCCCCCACGCCGTAGACGGCGACCGATGATCCCACCTGCACTTTGGCTGTGTGGATCACGGCGCCGGCGCCGGTGAGCACGGCACAGCCGACCACGGCGGTCACGTCCATCGGCGTATCCGCCGGCAGCTTCACCACCCAGCGATCGTCCGAGAGGACGGTATCCATCCAGGTGTGGGCCGCGAAGGACGCCGGCAGCTCCTGCCCGCGGAACTTCAGCATGGGCGTGGCATGCCGCGGCATGCCAGGGTAGGCA
>JBOGTU010000120.1:0-4942 GCA_050695655.1 Chloroflexota bacterium
CCCCTCCCTCTCGAATCGCCCCAGCCTGGCCGGATGGTAGCACAGCCACGGTGCCCTGGGATGGTCGCACTCAGCCTCACCACGGCCGCCCGCGACCACGCTGCGGGATTGTTTGTCCGATGCGGCCAAATGCACGGCGTCAATAGCCCACCAGCTCAACATACGCCTGGCCAGCAACAGCCTGCCCATTCCGCGTGCCACGCACGGTGCTGTCCCCTTCCCAGTAGGTGATGCCGGTGGTGGCGGCGGTGCGCAGCTCCTGATCCCGCACTGTGGGCTCAATGGTCAGCGTCGTGCCGCCCGCCGTGAGCGACCAGCCGGAGGGGTAGGTGACGCCGGATTGCGGGCTGGTCCAGCTGCCCAATGCCCGCACCGCGTAGCCGCCCGCCGGCAGCACGTGCGCGGCGCCACTCGCATCCACCACGGTGCCGTATGAGCCGGAGCTTCTGCCGGCCGCGTCGCGCAGCAGGAACAGCATGAGCTCCGAGTTGTCATTCAACTGAATGGCGAACCAGTCCCACCCGCCGGGTGTGGAGATGAAGTTGCCCCACTGGTGATCCATCCAGCTGCTGCCCGTCACCGCCACGCTGTGGCCGTGGTCCTCCACGGTGCCGCTGGTGGCCAGGCGCGTGCGCGAATAGTAGTACGACTTGCCGGGCGGGCCGAAGGAAATGATGCCGTTCTGCCCGTGCAGCACCGCCGGCTTGCTGGACGTGAGTGCCAGGTCAATGCCGTAGCTGCCCAGGTTAGCCCGCAACCGTTCGTGCCCGTTGAAGCCCGACATCTGCCAGCCATCGAAATTGAAGGCGAAGCCCTGGGCCGGCAGCGGCTCCGCCGCGGTAGAGGTGCGCTGCGCGAACTGAAAGGTGCCGCGCGTGTTGTCCGTTACCGCGAAGTGGGCCGCGTAGGCCGTGGGCGTGCCAGCGCGGTTGCCCTGAAACGTCACCAGCTCAAAACCGTACGATGCGCCCGCCGCGCTGCGCAGGTGGCCGGTGTAGTACCACCACTCCGTGAGGTTGTGGTGCGGCGCATCATCACGCGGCAGTTCCAGCGGCGGCAGTGACGCGGCTGCCGCTGGTGAAGCCGGTGGCCGCAGCACCGCGGGATCCACCGCCGCGCCGCGGGCGCAGGCGCTGCACACGCTCGCCACCAGCAACAGCGTGGCTGCCCAACCTAAACGTCTTCTACACATGCGCATGCACCCGCTCCGCTTCGGCCGCCACGAGCCTGCCCTGGGGATGAAGCGGCGGTATCAGCCTTTTCACGAGCCTGGGGGCCCACCAGTTCCAGTCGCCCAGCAGCTCCATGAGCGCCGGCACCAGCAGCGCGCGCACAATGGTCGCATCCACGGCCACGGCCACGGCCACCCCCAGCCCCAGCGCTTTGATGAGCACAATGTCCGCCGTCACAAAGGAGAGGCTGACCGTCACCACGATGAGGGCCGCGCTGGTGATGATCTTGCCGCTGCGCTGCAGGCCCAGGGCCACCGAGGCAGCATTGTCGCCGCTCGCTTCGTACGCCTCCTGGATGCGGCTCAGCAGGAACACCTCGTAGTCCATGCTCAGCCCAAAGAGCGTGCAGAACATGATGATCGGCAGCGACGCTTCAATGAAACCCAGTGGCGTGAATCGCAGCAGCCCCGCCAGGTGCCCCTGTTGGAACACGAACACCAGGGCGCCGTAGCTGGCCACCAGGCTGAGCGCGTTCATGACCAGCGCCTTCAGCGGCAGAATGGCCGACCGGAACAGGAGCAGCAGAATCACGTACGTCGAAATGGAAATAAAAGCGATGGCCGCTGGGAATTCCGAGTAGAGCCGGCTCACCACGTCCGTCACTTCGGCTGCGCCGCCATCCACCTGCACCTGCCAGGGATAGCGCTGGCGCAGCAGCCGCACCTCCTTCACGATCCCGCGCGACTGGTCGGATAGCGCGGGGTATTTGCTGTACACCTCCAGCACAGCCGTGTCCTGCCGGGTCGTGGCCTCAGCCACCGCCTGCCCGTAGCGATCGACAATGTGGCTGGGGTTGGCGTACAGCACCTGGTACTGCGCTTTGCTGAGCCGCGGGTCCAGCGTCACCACGCTGTCGATCCGGGCGATGCGCGGATCGCGCAGCAACTGATGGGTGAAGTCGTACAGCTGGCCCAGGTTGGCGGTGCTCAAAATGGGCGACTTGGCCACCACCACCACCACGATCGGATCCAGCGCGCCCTCGCCAAAGGCCTGGTTCAGCAGATCGAAGCCCTGCCGCGAGGCCACGCTGCGCGGCAGGATCGATGCGTCCGGCGAGCTGAGGTTGATGCTGAAGAAGGGCAGCCCCAGCACCGCCAAGATGGCCAGCACCAACACCGCCACGGGCACGGGGTGGCGCATCACCGCGCGTGACAGGCGGTACCAAAAGCCCTCGCCGCGGGGGCCGGGCAGTCGCACCGGCAGCGCATCAATGCGCGTGCCCAGCACACCCAGCACCGCCGGCAGCAGGGTGATGGCCGCCAGGAGCGTCACCAGCACCACCATAGAGCCCGCCACGCCCACCGTGCGCAGAATCATGAAGTCGAAACCGATGAGGCCCAGCAGCCCCACGCACACGGTGAGGCCCGAGAAGAAGACCGCCCGCCCTGAGGTGCCGGTGGTGAGCGCCAGCGCATCCTCCACGGAGTGGTCACGAATCTCCTCGCGGAAGCGGTTGGTGATGAACAGGGCGTAGTCCACACCCAGGCCCAACCCCAGCATGGTGGTGACGTTGAGCACGAAAATGGACATGGGCGTGAACTGGGCCACCAGCCCGATGAGCGCCAGCGTCACCAGCACGGCGGCGCCGCCCACAATCAGCGGCACCAGCGCTGCCACCACCGAACCGAACACGAGCACCAGCACCACCGCGGCAATGGGAAAGGCCACGGTTTCGGCGCGGCGCAAATCGTTTGCGCTCAACCGCACGATGTCCGCGTAGAACACCGGCTCGCCGGCCACAATCATCCCGAGATGCGGTGGCTGAAGCAGATGCTGCTCGATAGCCGGCAGCAGCTGGGGCGACTGCTCCGGCGTGGCGTTGAGCACAATGTCCTCGTAGGCGGTGTGCCCATCGGGCGATACCTGGCGCGCGTTGCTCATGTGCGTGACGATGCGCTGCACGCCGGGCAAGCCATAGGCACCCTGGATCGAGCGCTGCACCTGAGCCTCGAAGCTCGGGCTGGTGGCTTGCAGCGTGGGGCTGGTGTACACGACCACCACGCTGGAGAGGCTCTGGCCCAGGTTCGTCTGGAGCGTTTGGCGGGCATGGGCCGACTCGATGTTGTTGCTGGAGAAACCGCCCACCCGCAGCATCGCGGGGACACGCGGGAACCAGGGCGCCGCCACCAGCACGGCCACGGCCCACAGCGCGATCACCAGCCAGCGCCGCCGGTACATGAGGCGCCCCAGGCTAGCGAAGATACCTTGTGGCTGCACTGACCGCTCCGACTGCACCACTCTGAGTACACCACACAGCGGGCGTTCGCCGGCGTGCGTTACACTTGGCCCTGGCCGCGTGCTTGCAAAGGCGCGGACCCACCGCAGCACGCATGAACGCCGGCCCAGGCCGGGACCCGCGGGGTTGCGGGTTCGGATGCGTGTCGCAGCGCACCGCCGGGGCAAATACAGTTTGATGGCCCCAGCACGGTTGCGGTTGCTCTCCGATTTGGGCAAATGCGCAAGCTCCGTGCGCGCGGCCATGAAAGGAAACTGCCGTTTTGTCCTTCAGTTCTCTGCCGCTGTCGCCTGCCACGCAGGCGGCGCTGCGATCCATGGGCATCGTTGAGCCCACGCCCATCCAGGCGCGGGCGCTGCCCATCCTCTTCGCCGGGCGCGACCTCATTGGCCAGGCCCGCACCGGCTCCGGCAAGACCCTGGCCTTTGCCCTGCCCATGGTGGAAAAGGTGGACGCCACGCTCGCCGCCGTGCAGGCGGTGGTGCTGGTGCCCACACGCGAGCTCGCCCAGCAGGTGGCCGACGTTGTAGATACGCTGGCAGGCAAGCGTTTGCGCTGCGTCCGCATCTTTGGCGGGCGCGCCATGGGGCCGCAGATCACCGCCCTGCGCGGCGGGCCGCACATCCTCATCGGCACGCCTGGCCGCGTCTTGGACCTGCTGCGCCAGGGCGTGCTGCAGCTGGGCCAGGTGCGCTACTTCGTGCTGGACGAAGCCGACGAAATGCTGGACCGTGGCTTTGCGCCCGATGTGGAGCGCATCCTCGGCTTTGCGCCACGCGAGCGCCAAACCGCCCTCTTCTCCGCCACTGTCCCGGAATGGGTGAATGGCACCGCCCAGAAGCACCTCAACCAGCCGGAGATGGTGGCCGTGGACACCGCCCCTGAGGATGTGCCAAAAATCGACCACGTGATCTACGACGTGCCGGAGGGGCAGAAGCTGCCCGCCCTGCGCGTGCTGCTCGACGGCCGGGAGGACGAAAGCGTGCTGGTGTTCGGGCGCACCAAGCACGGCGTGAAGAAGCTGGCGCGCCAGCTGGTGGCCCTGGGCTACCCCGCCGCGGCGTTGCAGGGCAACCTCTCTCAGAACGCGCGCGACGCGGTGATGGCCGGCTTCCGCGCCGGCACCATGCCCATCCTGCTGGCCACCAACGTGGCCGCGCGCGGGTTGGACGTGGAGCGCATTGGCCTGGTGATCAACTACGAGCTGCCGGAAACGTCGGACCTGCTCACGCACCGTGTGGGCCGCACCGGCCGCATGGGCCGCGAAGGCGACGCGGTGACACTGCTGGCACCCTCGGATGAAGACAAGTGGCGGCAGCTCAGCCGCTCCATCAAGCTCAAGCTGCCGCGCAGGCGCTGGGATCGCGAGCTCCCGCTGGTGCCGGCGGACGTGCTGAACTTTCCCCTCTACCCCAAGCCAGAGCCGCCGGTGCGCAAGCCCGCGGCAGCGCCCAGGCCGGCGGCGCCTGTGGGA
>JBOGTU010000121.1:0-5810 GCA_050695655.1 Chloroflexota bacterium
TCGCGCGGCCATCGCCGAGTTCCAGCCGGCCTTCGGGCGTACCGAGCTGCTGCACATCGGCGAGCGGAGCCTGAGGCTGCTGCTGGCCAAGAACCCGGTCGGTTGCAACGAAGTGCTGCGGACCATCCTGCGCGATCCAGAGCCACTCCACCTCTGTCTGGCGCTCAACGACCGCGCGGCGGATGGTGCCGACGTGTCGTGGATATGGGATGTGGATTTCGAGATGCTCGCCGGCCGCTGCCGGCGCCTGCTGCTGGCTGGGACGCGGGCGGAGGAGCTGGCGCTGCGGCTCAAGTACGCCGGCCTGCCGCCCGAACAGCTATGCCTGGAACGAGACCCTTACGCCGCTGTGCAGCGCCTGCTCGAAGGCACACCATCCGGCGGCCGCGCTTACGCGGTACCCACCTACACGGCCCTATTGGATCTGCACGCCTCACTCGCCGCGGCCGGCCTGGCGCGGGCCTTCTGGGATGACTGACGAGCCTGAAGCAACCGTCGAGGCACGTTACGATGTGTCCACGGTGGAAGCTGGCACCCGAGGAACGCATGGCCCAACCTGAGCTGCGCCTCGCCTGGCTGTATCCGGACAGCATGAGCTTGTACGGCGATCGCGGCAACGTCATCGCCCTCGGCAAACGCGCCGAGTGGCGCGGAGTGAAGGTGACGGTGGTGCCGGTGAGCCACGGCGAGAAGCTGGAGGAGACGCCGGATGTGGTGCTGTTTGGTGGCGGGCAGGACCGCGAGCAGCGCGGCTTGGAGGAGGATTTTCTCGCCTTGAAGGGGCCGCGTTTGCGAGAGGCGATCGAAGACGACGTTCCCGTGCTGGCCGTCTGCGGTGGCTTTCAGATGCTGGCGCACGGCTATCGGGATGCCGACGGCACCAACATCCGCGGCCTAGGCGTGCTCGATGCAACCACCGCCGCCCCGCCGCGTGGCGCGGCTCGCTGCATCGGCAATGTGGTGGTCCATACGGAGTGCGCCGGCGACCTGGTGGGCTTTGAGAATCACGGCGGTCGCACCGAGCTGGGGTCGTGCGCGCCCCTGGGACGGGTGCTGTCCGGCCGGGGCAACAACGGGCGCGATGGTACCGAGGGTGCGCGCTATCGGAACTGCTTTGGCACCTATCTGCACGGATCGCTGCTGCCCAAGAACCCTCGCTTCACGGACTTGCTGCTCACACTGGCCGTGCGCCGCCATGAGCCTGATTGGCAGCCGGCGCCGCTGGACGATGCCATCGAGGAGCGCGCGCACAACGCTGCCCTGGCGCAGGCACGGTAGCCATGCCTGGAGCGCGCTACATCGGGATTGACCTCGGCGGCACGCTCGTGCGCGCGGCGCTGGGCGATGCGGCCGGCCAAGTGCTGCACCGAGCCGACGCGGCAACACACGCAGAGCGCGGCGAAGCCGCCATTGTTGACGGCATCGCCGCCCTGGTACGCCAGGCCGCCAACGGCACGCGCCTGGCGGATGTGGCCGCGGTCGCGCTGGGAGCGCCGGGCCCGGTGGATCCGGTGAGCGGCACGTTGTACGACGCGCCAAACCTGGTGAAGGGCGAGTTCCGCATCAAGGCCATGCTGGAGCAGCGCCTGGAGGTACCGGTGCACGTCGCCAACGATGCCAATGTGGCGGCCGTCGGTGAGTGGCGCTACGGTGGGCATGGCGATAGCCAGCACCTGGTGTACATCACCGTGAGCACCGGTGTAGGCGCGGGCATCATCGCCGACGGGCGCGTGCTTGATGGCTTCAACCGCACCGCGGGAGAGGTGGGCCACATGGTCATCGACCCCAACGGCCCGCCCTGCAACTGCGGCAACCGGGGGTGCGTGGAAGCGTTCTGCTCCGGCACGCACATCGGCGAGCGCGCCCGCGAGGCACTGGCGCGCGGCGAATCCAGCCGCATGCTGGAGCTGGCCGGCGGCATTATCGACGGCGTCACCTCCAAGCAGGTGGTCGCGGCTGCTCAGCAGGGCGATGCCCTGGCCGGCCGCATCTTTCATGAGGCAGCCGACCACCTGGGCATGGCGGTGGTGAACGTGATCCACCTCCTCAGCCCGGAGTACGTGGTTATTGGCGGCGGTGTGAGCCAGGCGGGCGAGCTGCTTTTTGGCCCGGTTCGCGATCGGGTTGCCCGAACGGCCATGACCTTGCCGGCCAAGAACGTGCACGTCGTTCCCGCGCGCCTGGGTGTGGACTCGGGCCTCATTGGCGCGGTCGGCATGGCCATCATGGCTGCTGCCCCAGATGCAAGGCCGCCCTCGTCGGCGAGCTGACCCGCCTCTGCCACGCCCCGGCGTGCCACCAAGCGGCGCGGCGCCAACAAGAGCCGCCTGCAGCCGGTGTCACACCTTCGCTTGCGGTGCTACACTTGCTTCGTGCCGACTGTGCGCCCGCGCCACACGATTTCGGAGACGGACACCATCGCCGAGGCGCTGAATGACGCCGCGCAGCATTGGCCGGCCGATGCTGACAGCCGCTCTAAATTGCTGTTGCACCTCATTGATACGGGGCACGAGGCGGTTCTCAATGCGCAGGAGCAGGCCCGCACTCAGCGGCGCGAGGCCATCGCCCGAGCCAGCGGCGCACTGACGGGCGCTTACGGCGCCGACTATCTGGCCCGGCTGCGACGGGACTGGCCAGCGTGATGGTGCTGGACGCTTCGGTGCTGATTGCCCATTTCGATGCGGAAGACGTGCACCACCGGCGAGCGGCCGCCCTGCTGCTCGCCACGCCAGAGGAGCCACTGCACGCCAGCCAGGTCACCCTCGCCGAGGTTCTGGTTGGACCCGCCCGCGCCGGCCGTCTCCAGGAGGCTCTGGCGGCTGTGGCTGACCTGGCGGTGCTTGGGGTGGACCTGGCTCATGGCTGCCCCGCCCGGTTAGCCACACTGCGCGCCGAGAGCGGGTTGAAGTTGCCGGACTGCTGTGTACTGCTGGCGGCCGAAGAGGTGGGCGGCACAATAGCCACCTTCGATCCGCGGCTGGCGGCCGCGGCGAGGAGCCGCGGGCTCCGTGTTCTCGAACACGAGACGTACGCGTAACATCGGCCTCTGGCCGGCTGATGGCGGCGATCTGACACGCGGGCTCTCTGGATCGGCGGTGTCGCCCCAAGCGTGGGGCAGCACTGCCGGCTCGGGCCCCATGAGCGGTGGCGGCTCCGGCCGGGGCGGCGTGTTCCCGAACTGCCTTCTAACTAAGAGCGGCAGGCGCAGGCATGGGCGCCAGCGCCTGTTCACACCAGGCGGCGGTGGAGAGGAGTGTGTCGTCCTGCAATTGAGCGCCGACGAGCTGAGTGCCAAGCGGGAGGCGCTCCCTCGAGAGGCCGCTGGGCAGGCTGATGGCGGGCCAGCCGAACATACTCCACGGGGCCTGGAAGGAGGACTCGCCGGTGCCGGAGCGATTGGGCGGTACGCAGCCAACCGAGGGCAGCAGCAGCGCCTGCACCTCCGCCAGCAGCTGCTTGGTGGCTTGCGCGTACCGGCGGCGCAGCCGGAGGGCGTGCAGGTAGGCCGCGGCGGGGATGAGCTGGCCAGCCTGCACGGCTGACTTGAGGCGCGGCCCGTAATGCTCCCCCTGCTGATGCAGCAGGTGCGCATGCAGGGCAGCGGCTTCGGAACGCAAAATGATGAACTGCGTGGCCAGCAGCTGATCCAGCTCCACCGGCAACACCACCTCGCGGATGTCGGCCCCCATCGCCTCCAGTCGCGACGCCACCTGGAGCAGGTGATCGCGCACCTCCGGCTCGGCGCGATCCACGAAGTCTCTCACCAAGCCCAGGGTGGGCGCCCCGCCGGGTGTGAGGTGTGCCGCGGCGACATCGACCGGCGCCGCTGACGCGCTGAAGGGGTCGTTGGGATCGTGCCCCTGGACGGCCCCCAGCCACAGTGATGCGTCTTCTACCGAGCGGCAAAGTACGCCTGCATGGTCGAGCGTCCAGGCCAGCGGAAAGATGCCGCGGCGGCTGACGCGGCCGAAACTGGGCTTGAAGCCGACGATGCCACAAAACGCGGCAGGGCGGATGACCGACCCAGCCGTTTGCGTGCCGAGCGCCAACGGCACCTGGCGCGCGGCGACGCTTGCGGCAGAACCGCTGCTGGACCCACCGGGAGTCCGGCCCAGGTTCCAGGGGTTGGTGGTCGGCGCCGGATCCGCCAGCGCGAATTGGGTGGTGGCCGTTTTGCCCAGGAGCACGGCCCCGGCCGCCTTCAGCCGCGCCACAGCTTCGGCGTCACGGGGCGCACGATAGTCGCGGAACGGCTCGAACAACGCCCCCGTGGGCAGGTCTGCCGTCCAGTAGATGTCCTTGGCGCCGAAGGCGATGCCGTGCAGGGGGCCGGACCATGACTGCTGCTCGGCGCGACGTGCGGCGGCAAGCGCACCCTCAGCGTCGAGCGCCGTCCAGGCGTGCAGCGCAGGCTCCGTGGCGGCGACGCGATCCAGCAGCGCCTGCACCAGCGCCACTGGCGACAGCTCCCGCCGCTGGATCAGCCGGCTCGCTTCGGCCGCGGTCAGCTGGGTCAGCCGCTCGTCAGCCGCCAAAATCAGGCTCCTCCGCGGTGAGGTCGAGCGGCAACGAGACCACGCGGTGCAGCGCGCGAGCGGTGTCGCGCAGCGCGTCATCCAGTTCCGTGGCGCGCTCAGCCCCGTACGCCGCTAGCGCCGCCAATCGCAGCGCCTCCAGCGTGCCCGCCTCGTCCAACCCCACATCAAAGTGCATGTTGCGCAGTGTACTTGAGCGCCCTGCTGCTTGGAATAGGCAGCCTCGAGTTTCGGTCGCTCAGGCTGGTATTCTCATAGGTGGAGAGGTGTCCGAGTGGTTGATGGTGCCGCTCTCGAAAAGCGGTGGGTGCTGAGCCCCGGGAGTTCGAATCTCCCCCTCTCCGCGGTCGGGTAGCTCCGACGGTGAGCAGCGAACGGCAATGAGACGCACCGCGTTGAGCGCTGAGCCTTCCATCGGCGCCGAGCGCGGCAACCGGAGAGGTCGCCTAGTTGGCCTAGGGCGCGGCACTGGAAATGCCGTAGGTGTTGAGCCTCGTGGGTTCGAATCCCACCCTCTCCGCAAACACCCCGGACGGTCGGTTGCTGCCCACGTTTTTGCCCATGTTTCACTTTGCTTCCTTTCCTCTCTCTGGGTTGACTTCTTCCAGCAGGGCGTCAATGTCAGCGATGCCTCTTCGCAACAGCGCATCTCGCAAGCGCTCAAGGAGTTGATCGGACGGCTGGGCCGGTATGGTAGTCGGCGGATCGCTACGCTCGAGGCCAGCGGCAGCGACCTCCAGGTCCTCTTTCTCGACTTGCTCGTAGAAGGCAAGCGCTGTCCTCACGGTATGGCCGTTCCACTTTGCCACGACCTTCGGCGAGATGCCTCGACGAATGAGCAATGTGGTGACCCGCTTCCGAAAATCGTGCGGACGCGCTCGCGGGAGACCAGCCCGATCTTGAGCCCGGTAGAGCGCCTCGCGGAGGCGTCTTGGCTCCAACGGCCGACCCCGTTGGTCGCAGAACAAGAAGCCCTCATCGTGCCAGTCACCAGGGTTGTCGACGGCAAACCGCTTTTTGAAGCGCCGGGCGCTTTCGACAGCATCACGGATTGGGGCGTTGAACGCCAGGGTGCGCTCACCTTCCTCACCGTTCTTGACATCGCTGTACTGCAGGCGGGGTAATTGCAGCTCATCCGCGATGCGACGATCGTTGGCCCGACGCTGGCCGACAACGTGAAGGCCGTCATCGCCCACATCCTGATCCCGAACGCCTGCAACCTCACCTATCCGCATTCCCGTGGCCGCCATCGTCATCAGAGGCGCATAGGTGAGT
>JBOGTU010000122.1:0-4186 GCA_050695655.1 Chloroflexota bacterium
GCGCCGGCTGGCGCGCGAGCGCGGCATCGACCTGGCAGCGCTGTCCGGCTCGGGCCTGGGTGGGCGCATCACCAAGTCGGATATTCTGGCGCTGGGGCGGGCAGACGCGGGCGACGCTGCCCGCGCCGAGCCGCTGGGCGGCGAGGACGAGCTGCTGCGCATTTCACCCGTGCGCCGGCTGATCGCCCAGCATATGGTGCGTTCCACCTCCACCATCCCGCACGCCACCGCTTTTGTGGAAGTGGACATGACCGGGCTGGCGCGGCGCCGCGCAGAGCTGCGCGAGGCCTTTCGCCGCCAGGAAGGCTTCGACCTCACCTACCTGCCCTTCGTGGTCCGCTCCGCCACCGAGGCGCTGGCGCGCTTCCCGGTGCTGAACTCGGAGTGGAGCGAGGCGGCCATCGTGCGCCGGGGTCACGTGAACATCGGCATCGCCGTATCGCTGGAAGAGAGCCTGGTCGTGCCGGTCATCCGCGACGCGGCCGGGCAGAACGTGGCTCAGCTGGCGCGCGCTATTCATGCCCTGAGCGAGCGTGCCCGCGCCAGCAAACTCACCCTGGAGGATGTGCGCGGAGGCACCTTCACGGTGAATAATCCCGGCTCCTTTGGCACGGTGCTGTCGCTGCCGATCATCAATGAGCCGCAGGCCGCTATGCTCACGATGGACGCGATAGTCAAGCGGCCGGTAGTGGTGGAGGGTGACGCCATCGCTATCCGCTCCATGATGTTCCTGGGGCTCGCGTTCGACCATCGCATTGTGGACGGGCTGATCGCCGGGCGCTTTCTTGCAGCGGCGAAAGCGTATCTGGAGCACACCGCGCCCACGCTCGACTTGGAGCCGGCGCGCTGAACGGCCCGCATGCTGAACCATGCGGCCGCGGCCCGAACGGTGCTGGTGATGGGCCTCGTCCTGCTGGTCATCGGTCGGCTCACGGCGTCGGCCAATGTCGCCGTGGCAGCGAGCCTGCTGGGGGGCGCGTTGGTGCTGGCGGTAGCCATCCGCGTGCTGGCGGGGCTGGGTGGCTTACACGAGCATGGCCCGCACCTCGCGGCGCGGGAGGAGTTGCTGCTGGAAACGCCAGCGGTGAGTGCCGAGCGCCGTTTTCCGCTGCTGGGCACTCACCGGGGCGTCTATCGCGCGCGATTGACCAACCGGCGCATCCTGCTCTCGTTCATGTGGTGGCGAGTCAGGACCAATCGCGACGTGACCATCGCTACGTTCGCCGGCCCGGCAGCCACAGCGCTGCGCGGCGTCGAAATCCTAACCAGCGCCTCTGGCCCAGCCGTGAACGGCGACGTGCCCGGCCAGGTGATCCTGCGACCACGGCACCGTAGGGCGCCGAGCTGGACACTGCACGTATCCAACGCCAACCGCTGGCGGGAGGTGCTCGCCGGCCGGTACCCGGAGTTGCTCAGCTGATGAGTGGCGCGCCGCCGTGGACCTCGCGCCGCAGGGCCACGAGCTCCCGAAAGGCGCGGATGATCACCTCCGGCCGGGCCCCGCTGGCCGAGCCAAAGCGCCGCGGGAGGTGAGTGACACCTACCTCCGCTACCCGGTAGCCGGCGTGGCGGGCTTTGACCAGCAGCTCGGCGCTGAACGTGGCTCCCCGGGAGTGCACGGGCAGCGCTTCCACCACCTGGCGGCGCATGAGCTTGAAGGCGCAGTCCACATCGCGGGCGGTGTAGCCGAAGAGCACGTTCACCAGGGCAGTCCAACCCCAGCCATTGAGCCGTCGCGGCCACGCATCCTGGCGCCGCCGCCGGTAACCGATGACCATGTCAGCCGCGGCAAGCTTGTCGCGCAGCAGCCGCAGCTCGGCCAGTACAAATTGCCCGTCCGCATCGGTGAAGAAACGCTGCTCGCCGGTTGAGGCGGTAAGCCCCGTCCACACCGCCGCGCCGTAGCCGCGATTCGCCTCATGCCGTACCAGCCGCACCCGCGCGTAACGGCCGGCAACCCCGGCCACCAGGGCCGCCGTCTCGTCCGCGCTGCCATCGTCTACGACCACGATCTCATAGTCCGGCTCTATGCCGGGCAGCACCTCCACGGCCTGCAACAGCACCCGCTCGATGTTTGGGGCCTCGTTGTACGCGGGGAAGGCTATGGACAGCGCGGGCATGGGTTGTGGGATCGTACCGCGCGGTCGCTGCCCGGCCACATGCCGGCTCGGAACGCCTTGTTAGCATTGGCGCATCATGGACGGCCCCGCCAAGCTCCTGGCGGAACTCGGTGAGTTCGGCGCCATTGACCTCTTTCGCGCGCTGGCGGCATCGCACCGCCCGCGGGCCATGGTGCCGCTGGTCGATATTGGCGACGACGCCGCCGTGTGGACGCCCAGCCCCGGCGCCAGCATCGTGGCAACGACCGACGTCTTAATCGAAGGCGTGCACTTCTCGCCAGAGTACATGTCCTGGCATGAGGTTGGCTGGAAGGCCATGGCGGTGAACCTGAGCGACATTGCCGCCATGGGCGCCCGCCCAGTGGCTGCGCTGCTGACCGTGGCCCTCAAGGCGAACATGACGCAAGATGCCGCCGAGGACCTCTTTCACGGCCTGCTGGAGTGCGCGTCCGAGCACGGCACGTGGATCGCCGGCGGCGACACCGTGCTCGCCCCGAGCGACACCAGCGTAGGCGTGAGCTTGTACGGCGAGAGCTCCGAGCCCGAGCGCCTGCTGCGGCGCAACCGCGCCCGCGTGGGCGACGCCATCGCCGTTACTGGTCACCTGGGCGCGGCGGCCGCGGCGCTATGGCTGTGGCAGCACCACGAGCAGCCACCACCTGCGCTGCGCCAGGCTCACACGCACCCCCAGCCCCGGCTGGCGCAGGGTCGGGCGCTGGCGGAAGCGGGCACCCGCTGCGCCATGGACGTGAGCGATGGGCTGCTGGCGGACCTGGGCAAGCTTTGCCGGGCCAGTGGTGTGGGCGCACGCATCGAAGCCGGGCTGGTCCCCATTTCGCCCGGCGTGGCAGACTATTTTGAGCCGGAAGTGGCGCTGCGGCTGGCACTGGCCGGCGGAGAGGACTATGAGCTGGTAGCCTGCGGCCAACGAGAGTCGCTGCTGCCGCACGCGCCGTTCATCATTGGGCGCATCGTCGAAGGGGAGGGCGTCACGGTCATCAACGAACAGGGCACGGCGCTGGTGTTGCCCCACACGGGCTATGATGCCTTTCTGCCGCACGCATAGCCCAGAGCAGACACGCGAGCTGGGGCAGCGCCTGGGCGGCCTGGCCCAGCCGGGCGACGTGCTGCTGCTGGAGGGGCCACTGGGCGCCGGCAAAACTGCGCTGGTGCAGGGCCTGGCCACGGGCCTGGGCATTGCAGATCAGGTCAACAGCCCCACCTTCATGCTTATGAAGCAGTACCGCGGCCGTTTGCCGCTGTACCACTGCGACCTGTACCGGCTCTCCAACCCGCTGCAGACCATCACGCGCGAATGGTCGGAGTTCCTCTACGGCGACGGCGTGTGCGCGGTGGAGTGGTCCGACCTGGCCGAGGAGCTGTTGCCCCCGAACCACCTGCTGTTAAGATTTCACATCGCTTCGGAGACCGAGCGGCTCATTGATCTGCGCGGCGCGGGTGAGCGCGGCGCTCGGCTCGCGGAGCACCCATCGGTATGCAGTTGAACGCCTGGCCCGAGGGCCATACACGGCCACCCGTGGTGCTGGCCATCGACACGTCAACCCACCAGGCCAGCGTGGCTGTGTGCGCCGGCGGTAACGTGCTGAGCACGAGGACCTGGCTCGCCGGCCGGCAACACACCAGCACGCTGCTGCCGGCGGTGAAGGACGTGATGGCGGCGGCGAGGACTTCGTCACGCGAGCTGTCGGCCCTGGCCGTGGCGCTGGGGCCGGGGTCATTCAATGGCTTGCGCACCGGCTTGAGCACGGCCAAGGGCCTGGCGCTGGCCTGGCAATTGCCGCTGCTGGGCATCCCCACGCTGGAGTTGCTGGCCGAGGAGTATCACTTGCCCGTGGCCACCATGCACGCAGCACCGGGCCGCGTGTACGTGTGGCACCGCGGCAGCCCGGCCAGCGCCATTGCCATTGAGGACGGCACCGCGCCCGACCGCGCCCGGCATGCGGAAACGCTGGCCCGGCTGGCCGCGGAGCGCCTGCAGCGCACCGGCCCCGCGGTCAATGATGAGCTGCTGGAGCCCCTGTACGTGCAACCACCGAACATTCACC
>JBOGTU010000123.1:0-3960 GCA_050695655.1 Chloroflexota bacterium
GCCCCACACCGCTTCCTGGGCTTCGATCGGGAAGCGGCCCAAGAGCCAGCCGTGGGAAGCGACCACCGCCTGTACCCACGAGCTGGAGCCGCAGCCCCTGCCGAGCTCGGACATGGCGAGCTGCGTCAGGCCATAGTCCAGCTCCAGCCCGCCGAAGCGCGCCGGCTGCAGGATGCGGAAGAACCCCGCCTTGCGGAACCTGCTGACCACATCTTCCGGAACGCGCCGGAGCTGCTCGCATTCCGCGGCGCGCTCGCGCAGCATGGGCACGAGTTCGCGCACTCGTTGCCTGAGCTGGGTCAAGTCAGTAGCCGTGCTCACAGCGGGAGTCAGCCCCGCGGTGTCATCGGGTTAGGCCGAGCAGTTGGAGGGCGTTCGTCTCGAACAACCGCTCCAGGACATTCTCGCCAAGGCCGAGGCCATGAATCGCCGCGGCGTTGGCGGCCGGCGGCACGAAGGGCATGTCGGTGCCCCACAGCACGTAGTCGGGGCCGAAGAACTTGACGGCTGCGTCGATGGCCAGCGCCGAGGCCGACGTGTCGGCGAAGAATCGCTTGAAGTACTCGCCGGGCGGCCCTTGCAGACGCCTGAAGGCGGCGACCTCAGCTTCGTGGCCCTCCGGCTCGAACTCCAGGATGGCCGCGCTCACCCGATGGCCGAACGCCGGGATCATGCCGCCGCCGTGGTGGGTGATGATGCGCAGGTTCGGGTGACGGTCGAGCAGGCCGGAGCACACCACGCGGGCGGCGAACATCGCCATCTCGTAGGGCCAGCCAAGGGACAGCCACAGACCGAACTTGGAATGCTCCTCCCCGGCGTAATCCGGCCGGCCGGGCTGGCGCGCGCCGTGCACCCAGACGGGTTTGTCCAGCTGCGCCATGCGAGCGAAGACCGGCTCGAAGCGCGGCTCGTCCAGCGGAAGGCCGTTCACGTTCGTGAAGATCTGGATGCCGAACGCGCTGAGCTGGCCGATTGCCCGGTCCAGCTCGCGGACCGCCGCGTCGAGGCTATCCATCGGCAGTGCGGCGGCGAAGCCGCGAAAGCGGTCCGGGTGCCGCTGCACCAACTCCGCCATCGTGTCATTCGCGAGCCGCGCCAGGTCTGCGCCGGTTGGCCCGGTGGCGACCTGCTCGATGGGCGGCACGCACATAGTGATGACCTGCTGGCAGCCGCCGGGCACCTGGTCCATGAGACGGAAGCGCGCGTTCATGTCATGCATCGGCGCCAGCGCCGGGCGGGCGGCCAGGCCGCGGATCATGTCCCGCGCATCTCGTGGGGCGACCGCCTCGAAGCGCTCGCTGCACACGCGAGGCAGGACGTGCGGGAAGACGTCGATCTTCACCGCTTATTGACGACGAACGCGTCCCCGCGCTCGATGAAGTCCGTGGCGAGACGGATGAACCTGTCGCACGCGGATACTGGCAGCGCATGAGCCGCGCCGTACAGGTATAGGCGGTGGACGTGCGGGATGTGCTTGTCGTAGATCTGGCTCTGCTCCGGCGCGATGACCTCATCGGCCGTGCCCCACAACACGAGCGTCGGCGTGGCGATATCGTGCAGCCGCTCCAATAGGTCGCCGTTGGCGTGGGCAGGGCGCATGCGCGCCATGTTCGCTTGCACGTTGCGCTGGCGCTGGGCCAGGTCCTCGGCCGTGAGCGGCGCTGCCCAGGCGGGGTGGTCTCCGAACAGACGGCGTTCCATCTCCTGTGGGGTAGCCGGTGCCGGCGGCGGCCCCTCGCGTGCCGGTCCGTGGCCGGCGAACGCGGCCGGCGCAGCCAGGATCAGCGACTGCAGCAGCTCGGGATGGAGGATGGCCAGCCAGCAGGCCGGCGCGCCGCCCGCCGACTCGGCGATGAGGTGCACGGGCCCGCTCACAGCGGCCTGGATGAAGGCGGCCATCGTCTCTGCGGCTTCCCTCGGGGTGTCGCCCCGACCGGTCGAGGAGTTGTAGCCTGGCCGTGCCGGCGCCAGCACGCGATAGCGCTGCGCTAGATCGGGGATGAAGCGCGCCTTGGCCTCCGGCCCGCCGCCGCCGTGAAAGAACACGATTGGCTCGCCCGCGCCGGCCTCAAGGTATTCGATGACGCCAGCGGCGACCTCGACGGTTTTCGTCGCGACGGCGGTCACAGCTCGTGCATCGCGGGCAGGACTTCTTTGGCGAACAGCTGGATGGTCTCGCGCCGGCGCGGGCCAAGGAAGTTCAGGCTGAGAACCCCGGCGCCGAGCTCGTCGCGGATGTGCTTCATCTGCTTGACCACAGTGTGGGGCCCACCGCACAGCAGCGTGCCAAGATCGATCTGCTCTTCCAGCGTGTGGCTTGGCACCTCCGCCATGTGCTGGAAGCGCCGTGTCAGCGTCTCATCGCGCTGGCCAAAGAACCCTGCGTCAACGACCAGCCGGTTGGCCGCAAGCACGCCGCCACCCAATGGCCCGCCGCGTTCGGCCATCGGCCGCGCCGCGTCGAACGCCTGCTGGTCCGTTTCGTAGAGGTGCACCGGAAGGTGACCATACACAATCTGGTCCGGCGCGGGGGTCCAGCCCAGTTCGGCCGCCTTCTCACGATAGAAGCGTGACGCTGGCGCGCCGAGCCTCAGGTTCGTAAACGCGAGCCCCAGCCCCACGCGTTGGCGCGCCGCGAACTCGCCGGACTCCTGACTCGATCCGGAGATGAAGATCGGGGGCGCCGGCCGCTGCACCGGTCGCGGCCAAATGGAGATGTTACTGAACTGATAGTGCTCGCCATCCCAGCCGAAGGGCTGCGTCTCAGTCCAGGCGCGGCGGATCAGCTCGAAGCCTTCTTCGAAACGGGAGCGCGACTCGGCTGGCGGCACGTTGTACACCAGGTACTCATAGGGTGCGCCACGCAGTAGCCCGGCCACCAGCCGGCCGCCCGTCAGGGTGTCGATCAGCGCGTACTCCTCGGCGATGCGCACGGGGTTGTTCAAGGGGACGAGCGCACCCATAATGCACACCTTGGCCCGCTTGGCACGTTGGCTTATGGCGGCCGCTACAACGTCCACGTTTGGCGCGAGACTGCCAGGCGAGTAGTGGTGCTCCGCGCAGCCGATCCAGTCGAAGCCGAGATCGTCTGCCAACTCCGCATCGTCAAGCGCGCTTGCCACCGCCTGCACCCCCTGGTCCGGGTCGTACAGCTCGTTCGGAACGGGCCAGCGGGTCGAGCTCTCGCGCGTTCGCCCGTATGGCAAGCTGACGAAGAGGGACGCTTTCACATCACGCCTCCAGCCAAGCTTCTGTCGGCACCAGCCGCTCCTCGAGCGCGTAGACCAGCCCGTGGACCTTATTCGAGGCGATGAACGCCGGCGGCGCCGAGCAGACGACGATATTCCAACTCTGGTCCAGCACCATCTTGCGGAACTGCGCGGCCAGCGCCTTTTCCTTGTTCACGTCCGGCTCGGTGTCGATGCTGGTCCACAGCTTCGTGAGGTCGTCGCTCTTGAAGTTGGACCAGTTGATGCCGTGCGCGCTGTAGAAGGGATTGCCGTCTTCCATCGTGATGTGCAGCTGTCCGAACAGGGTCAAGGCGATGGTCATGCCGTTGTACTTCGCCTGGCTCAGCAGCACGCTGCTTTGCACCGGGTCGGCCAACTTGAGGTTCAGCGTGACGCCTATCTTCGCCAGGTCGCCCTGCCAGATCTGCGCCAGTAGGGCGAACTGCGCTGAGGTGGACGCATAAGTGAAGTCGATGCTCGGGCTTTTCGCGCCGGAGCTCGCCACGAGGGCCTTGGCCTTGTCCAGATCGAACGTGTAGAACCGGTCATCGGTCGCATCGTAGGCGGGCGAAGTGGGCGCAAACGGCAAATCGACCGGCTGCCCCGTCCCCAGGTAGACGGTGTCGGCGATGCGCTTGCGGTCGATGGAATACTGCAGCGCCTGACGGAAATCCTTGTTGTCGAGTGGTGGCTGGCTCGTGTTCAAGGCGATGATCACGCGGCTCCCGGA
>JBOGTU010000124.1:0-1749 GCA_050695655.1 Chloroflexota bacterium
GCACCGAAGTGCCGGTGGATTACCACCCCAGGGCCGGCCAATCGAAGCTGCGGCGCTATCGGGACGGCTGGCGCCACCTGCGCTTTCTGCTCATGTACAGCCCCACCTGGCTGTACATGGTTCCGGCCGCCATTTTGAGCGCGCTGGGGCTGGCGCTGCTGGTGGCGCTATCGTTTGCGACGGTCACCATCTTCCGCCAGTGGGACATGCATCTCTCCGCCGTAGCCAGTCTGCTCACGGTGCTGGGCATTCAGATCGCCTGGCTCGGCATTTCCGCGCGAACGCTCTCCATGATCCACGGCTTCGATCCCGTGGACCCCTTCCTCGCCCGGTTCTACAAGCTCTTCACGCTCGAAACGGGGCTGATCATCGCGGCCGTTGTGTTCCTCGCGGGCAGCGGGCTCATGGCCATGGTGCTCTGGCGCTGGGTGAGCCACGGCTTCGGCACGCTCAATGAAATCCGCCCGCTGCTGCTGGCGGTGACGTTGATCATGGTGGCGGTGCAGTGCGCCTTCAACGCCTTCTTTCTGAGCCTGCTCGGCATAGAGACGCGCGCGGTTCACCCTGCCTGAGGCACAGGGCGCACAATGCACCTGGCTCACACCGCCGCTGGCATTGGGAGGAGTTCGCGAACGGGCCTGACATCCGCTTCCGTGCTCATTCCGACGCTGAACCCTGGGCCGGGCATCGCGGGCGTGCTGTCGGCCATCTTCGAGCAGGAGGGTGCGCCCTCCTTCGAGGTCGTGGTGGTCGATTCCGGCTCGACGGCAGAGGACCTGGAGCGGGTCGGCGCTTTCCCGGTGCGGTTGATGCATATTCCGCGGGCGGAGTTCGGCCATGGAAAGACGCGAAACCTGCTGGCCCGCGAGGCCCAGGGCGATCTGCTGCTGTTCCTTAGCCAGGATGCGCAACCGGCCAGCCGCCACTGGATGGCACGCCTAGTTGCTCCCCTGCGCGATCCTCGCGTCGCGGGAGCGTATGCTCGCCAGGTCCCCCACCCCGGCGCGGATCCGTTCATCAGCTTCTTCCTGGAAACCACCTACCCGCCGACCCCTGCCCGCCGATCGGCGCACACCTCCACGCGCGTCCCTCTCTCCGCTGGGAGAGGACAGGTGAGGGCCGCCCCAGGCCTCGCCGCGGGCGATGCCCCAGAAGGTGCCAGCGCCATTCGTCAAACCGCGGCGGTGGGCCTGGAGGGGATGTTTTTCAGCAACGTCAGCTCCGCGATCCGGCGCGACGCGTGGGAACACATTCCCTTCCGGGAGGACGTGGTCATGAGCGAGGACCAGCACTGGGCGCACGATGCACTGCGGGCCGGATATGAGGTCGTCTACGAGCCGGAAGCGCGCGTCTACCACTCGCACAACTACTCACTCAAGGAGCTCTTCCGGCGCAACCGGCTCAGCGGCGCCAGCTTGCGCGGGTTGATCGCGCTGCCCCGCGATGGGTTGGCGCGGCAAGCGTGCTATGTGGCGGGCGAGGCGCAGTACGTGTTTCGCCGGCCCGCTTCTCGCCACCTGCTGCCGTATATGCTCCTGTACGAAGCGGTTCGGGCCGCCGGCTTTTCTGCCGGCTTGACCTTTGGTCCGCCAAGGCGTGCTTGAGCTCAGGGCGATTTGGCCCTGACACCCGAATCGATCTGCTCGTGGCTGTGTGATCAGGGAATGCGAGGGGCATTGCCGGCGACTGGGCTATTCGTCCGTCAGCGGAAGGCCCCGCGCAATCCGTCCGCGAACAACTCCTCGAGGA
>JBOGTU010000125.1:0-9079 GCA_050695655.1 Chloroflexota bacterium
CGGCTACCCTGCACGCCGCGCAGCAGGTGCGCGAGAAGATGCGCGCCGTGGCGGCCGGCATGCTGGAAGCCAGCGTGGACGACATCCAGCTGGATGATGGCCGCTTCCACGTAGCGGGCAACGTCGCTAGAGGGCTGGATTTCGGCGCCATCGCCGGCTTCTCCTACTTCGGCGTGTCGCCGGTGCAGGAGCCAGGCATCACAGCTCGCGAGTCGTTCCAGATGAATGCCGTCGCCTATCCTTTTGGTACGCACATCTGCATCGCCGAAGTGAATCCGGAGAACGGCGAAATCACCATTCAACGCTATCTGGGCGTGGACGACTGCGGCACCATGATCAACCCCATGCTGGTGGCCGGCCAGCTGCACGGTGGCTTCGCCCAGGGCTTCGGCGAGGCGATGATGGAGCAGGTGCTGTACGACGGCGATGGCCAGCTCCTCACAGGCTCGCTTATGGACTATGCGGTGCCTAAGGCATCGCAGGTGCCACCAATGGAGTTTCTGCATACCGTCACACCATCCCCGCTGGATCCGCTGGGCGCCAAAGGCGTGGGGGAAGCAGGCTGCATCGCCACGCCGCCCACGCTGGTGAACGCTGTGCTGGACGCGCTGGCGCCGCTGGGAGTGACACATATTGATATGCCGCTGACGGCGCCCCGGGTGTGGGCGGCCATCCAGGCGGCCAAGGGAGGCAAGTAGAGTGGCTGGGACTAGCGACATCACGCCGCTGGACATCAGACTGACGGTGAATGGGCAAGAGCACCAGGCGAGCGTTGAGCCGCGGCTGCTGCTTGTGCACTACCTGCGGGAGAATCTGCGGCTCACCGGGACGCACATCGGCTGCGACACCTCGCAGTGCGGGGCATGCACGGTGCTGCTGAACGGGCAGGCAGTGAAGTCATGCACGCTCTTAGCCGTGCAGGCCAGTGGGGCAGACGTGACAACCATCGAGGGGCTGGAGAAGGATGGGCAGTTAAGCGCAGTGCAGGAGGGATTCTGGGAGAAGCACGGCCTGCAGTGCGGCTTCTGCACGCCAGGGATGATCATGGCGGCCGAGTACCTGCTGAGCCGGAACCCAAAGCCGACCGAGGTAGAGATTCGACAAGCGCTTGAGGGCAACCTCTGCCGTTGCACAGGCTACGTGAACATTGTGGCGGCGGTGCAGTACGCGGCCGAGAAGATGGAGGGAGCGCATGTATCCCGCTAGTTTTGCGTACCACGCGCCACGGAGCGTGGAGGAGGCGATCGCGCTGCTGGGGCAGCACGGCGACGAGGCGAAGCTGCTGGCGGGTGGGCACAGCCTGCTGCCGGCGATGAAGCTGCGGCTGGCGCAGCCGGGGCACCTGATCGACCTGGCCGGCGTAGCCGGGCTGAAGGGCATTCGCGACGAAGGCCAGCGCATAGTTATTGGCGCGCTGACCACCCACGAGGAGGTGGCCAGCTCCCTGCTGATCCAGGACAAGCTGACGGCGCTGGCGGAGGCGGCCGCGGTGGTGGGAGACCCGCAGGTGCGCAACCGGGGGACGCTGGGCGGCAGCGCGGCGCACGCGGACCCGAACGCGGACGAGCCGGTTGCCCTGGTGGCACTGGAGGCAGTGCTGGTGCTGGTTGGGCCGAAGGGGCGGCGCGAAGTACCCGCGGTGCAGTTTTTTGAGGATATCTTCACCACGGCCCTGGCGCCGGACGAAGTGCTGACGGAGATCGTGGTGCCGCTGGGCAATGAGAAGCTCGCCAGCGCCTACAAGAAACTGCCGCACCCGGCGAGCGGCTTCGTGGTGGTGAGCTGCGCGGCGGTGCTGGTGGGCGACGGGCAACGTGTGCAGGCGGCGCGGCTGGGGCTGGGCGGCCTGGGTGGCGCACCGCTGCGAGCCGGTGCCGCGGAAGCGCGGCTGGCCGGGCAAGCGCCCAGCGAGGCGACGCTGGCGGCGGCCGCCGCGCTGGTGAGCGAAGGCACCGACCCGGCCGACGACCTGTACGCGAGCGCCGCCTATAAGCGGGCCGTGGCGCAGGTTTACGCACGCCAGGCCCTCACCGCGGCAGTTGAACGCCTCCGCGCCTAAGCGCCGTACGTAAAAGCCCACGCCTTGGGCGGTGCCTCTTTCATTTCCAGGGGGCACCGCCAGGTTAGGGAGGCAGCGCGGCGAAGCGTTTTTCTGAGCTCCTTGCCCATCCGCCCTGGAAGCGGACGAGCGAGAGGACGCAGCAGCTCATGGATGCGCTCCCTCGGCGATGAGCGCCATGAGGCGCTCGAGGTCGAGGTGCGCCTCCAGTGCATCAGCCACGCGGTCGATCTCCGCCTGGCGCCGTGTCTCGAATAGCACGGCATCGCCCGCGAAGCGCTTGCCGGCTCGGCGAGCTACATCGACGAGGAAGGACTGGCGGAACGCGTCCGCCTCGAAAAGGCCGTGGAGGCTCGTTGCGAAGATGCCGCGCGTCTCGTCGCGCGCACCCTCTTCTTCGATTGCGCTCCCCGTGGAGCTCTCCAGGCGGAACCAGGAAGCGCTGCCGTGAAGCCTGGGTTGGCCGTGGTGGATCTCGTAACCCCTGACCGGAGTATCGGAGGCATCGACCCCCCAGCGCTGGCGCGTGCACTTGTCCGGTGAGAACTCCGTGGTTAAGCCAAGCAGACCGAGGCCGGCGACCTCACCGGCCCGAGATTCCACCTCGTCGACGATGCGCGCGCCGAGCATCTGGTAGCCGGCGCAGATCCCCAGCAGGCTGCTGCCCCTCTCGAGGGCGCGCAAGATCGCCTGCTCAAAGCGCGCCGCACGCAGCCAGGCGAGGTCGGCCACGCTCGCCTTGGAACCGGGGACGATTACCAGATCCGGAGATCCGAGCAGGCCAGCGCTGGTGACGTAGCGCAGGGCGACGCCGGACTCGAACGAGAGCGGGTCGAAGTCGGTGAAGTTCGCGAGGTGGGGAAGGCGGATGACGGCGATGTCGAGGACCTCTCCCTCGCACAGAGAGCTTCCGCTCGTGGGGCGATGCTCGAGCGCGAGGGAGTCCTCCGCGTCGATGAGGAGCTCACCCAGATGCGGCAGCACCCCCAGGCAAGGCAGAGCGCAGCGACGCTCCAGCTCGCGTACACCGCCGTCGAGCACGCGAGGGTCGCCGCGCAGCTTGTTCACCACAAAACCACGCAGCGGTGCGCGCAGCTCGTCCGGCAGAAGGGCAACAGTTCCATACAGCGCCGCGAAGACTCCGCCGCGCTCGATGTCGCCGATGAGAATGGCTGGCAAGCCGGCGCTCCGCGCGAGTGGCAAGTTGACGAAGTCGCCGTGCAGGAGATTGATCTCCGCTGCGCCGCCGGCTCCTTCGGCGATGACCACATCGTGCTGGGTACGGAGCGCGGCAAGGGCCTGGAGCGCGACCGATGCGAGCCCCTGCCTCCGCTCCAGGTAGTCGCCGGCGACGACTTCGCCCGCTGGTCGCCCCATGACCACGAGCTGGCTGCGCAGGTCCCCGGACGGCTTCAAGAGGATGGGGTTCATCTCCACCACCGGTGCAGTTCGCGCGGCGGCCGCCTGGTGCGCCTGCGAGCGAGCGATCTCGTCGCCGGACGTGGTGACGAAAGAGTTCAGGGCCATGTTCTGCGCCTTGAAGGGCGCGACATCCACATCTCGGCGGGCGAGTACACGGCAGAGTCCAGCGACAACGCGGCTCTTGCCAACGTCGCTCGCCGTGCCGCACACCATGAGCGAGCCGCGGAGAGTCGGCGGCTGCGTCACCGCCTTGCCGCCACCATTGGCCCACTCAGCATGAGTGGTCCTGGCGCATCGCGGCGCGGATCCCGCGGCGAAGGCGTGATCGAGGTGGCGTCATTGGAGGCTCTGTCTCGGCGTAGCCAGTCGGGCGGCGGATTGCTGGCAGCCGGCGCTTGTCGGGCGCAGCGGTGCGACCACTGGGCCGTCTCGCCCGGGGAGCACTTCGATCGACGCGTCGAAGATGCGCTCGATCATCGCCGCGTTCAGTACCTCGGCTGCCGGCCCATCCATCACCGCTCGCCCCTGTGAGAGGACAATGAGCCGGTCCGCGTACTGAGCGGCGAGTGTCAGGTCGTGCAGGGCGGCCAGGACGGTGAGGCCGTGCTCGCGCCGAAGCGCATCGGCGAGCTCGAGAACAAGCTGGCCATGCCCCAGGTCGAGCGACGACGTAGGCTCGTCCAGCACGAGCAGGGGTGCCTCCTGTGCGAGCGACCGGGCGAGCACGACGCGCTGCGCTTCGCCCCCCGAAAGCTGCTCGAGCGGTCGCTGGGCGAACGGCGTCAGTTCGAGACGATCGAGGACCGCGGCGGCCACGCGCCGGTCGCGCAGCGTTTCGCTGGCGAGGAGGTGATGGTGGGCGCTGCGGCCGAGCAAGACGTAATCCGTGACCGTCATCGCCGGAGGGAGCCGCGGTCGCTGCGGGACGAAGGCGACGAGCCGGGCGCTCACCCTGGGGGCGTGGCGCGGCGCCCGCTGGCCGTTGATGCGTATCTCGCCTTGGTAGTCGACCAGCCCGGCGACGGCGCGGAGCAACGTGGTCTTGCCAGCGCCGTTTGGCCCCACAACAGCCACCCACGAACCGCGCTCAATCGTCGCACTGAAGCGGTCGAGGACGGTGGTCGAGCCAAGGTTGACCGAGAGGCGGTCAATCTCAATCATCACTCGACCATTTACGCGACCATCAGCTGAACCGCCTCGATTGGCGCAGCACAACGAGAAAGAACGGTGCCCCGAGGAACGCCGTCACGACTCCGAGCGGAATTTCGCCAGGCGAGAGCACGGTGCGCGCGAGCACGTCCGCGAAGACGAGCAGGCCAGCGCCGAAGAGGACGGAGAGTGGCAGGATGCGCCGGTAGCTCGGGCCGACGAGGAGGCGGATCGTATGCGGAACGATGATCCCAACAAAGCCGATCAGCCCGCTCGCGGCGACTGCCGCGGCCGTGCCCAGCGTGGCCGCGACAACGACAACGAGCCGCACGCGGTCGGCTCGCACGCCCAGGCTGCTTGCTTCGTCATCACCTACGCTGAGCGCGTCGAGCAGGCCACGGCAGGCGATGAGGAGGATTGTCGCCAGCGCCACGTAGGGCAGAATGAGCTCGACGTCGCTCCAGCCGGCAGTCGAGAGGCCGCCCAGAATCCACGAATAGACCTCCTGCAGCACGGGAGTGTTGCGCTGCTGCAGGAACGTCTGCGCCGCCGTGAAGAAGGCGCCGACAGCGACGCCGGCGAGGATCAGGCTTGAGGCGTTGCGCATGCCACGACCGGAGCGACCAAGCACAAAGGTGGCCACAACCGCGACGATTGCGCCGGCGAAGGCCGCGAGCGGGAGTGGATCCACTGCCCAACTGTGCACCTGTGGCAGCACGGCGATGGCAATTGTGGCCCCCAGCCCGGCGCCCGAGGCGACGCCGAGCAGGTAGGGATCGGCCAGCGGGTTGTGGAAGACGCCCTGGTACGAGGCGCCGGCCAGCGCAAGCATCGCGCCCACCAGCGCGCCGAGTACCAGGCGAGGCATGCGCAGCTGCCAGATCACGGCCGCGTTGCTCGCCGAGAGGGACGAATGCACCCCCAGGAAGGGGATGCCACGGCTCACTACTTGCGCGAGTATGGATCCCGGCGAGAGGTTCGCCGGGCCGATCAACAGCGACGCGACCATGGCGCAGAGCAGAAAGGCGAGCCCGAGCGCCACGTGGAACCATTTCAGTCGGGTGGGGGAGAGCTCGCGGGAGACATCTCCATCATCGCCGAAAAGGTTGAGCGCGGGTGGCGCTAGGCCAGCGCCAGGCCCCCGCTTCGGCAGCGTCAGCCGCCCGAAAGGGGTGCCGACCTGCCCGGTTCTTGCCATCAGCTGGTACCGGCGGGCAGAGGGCCACCGGTGAGCACGCCGGCGATCAGGGTGAGGAAGCTCTCAAGACTGTGCGGGCCCCACTCGGAGGCGACGGAATCGTTCACGCCGATGACGTGGTGCATCTGGACCGCCCGCAGCGTGGCAAACCCGGGGCGTGAAGCGAAGGTTTTCGCGGTTTGCCCGCAGCAGACGGTGTCCGCCAGAAAAACGTAGTCCGGATTCGCCGTGAGGACGTACTCCGCTGACAGCTGCGGGTAGGCGGAGCCTGCCTTGCTGGCCTTGTCGGCGATATCCTGCATGCCAAAGGCCGAGAAGAGCGCACCGCTGAACGTCTTCGACGTCGCGCTGTAGTAGGTCTGGTCGAGCTCGATGTAATACGTGTTGCCCTTTCCGTGACCCTTCGCCGACTCGACGGAACGCGCCTGGTCGCGATTGATGGCCGCGGTGGTGCTGACCGCACCGGAAGCCTGCCCGGCTGCCTGGCCGAGCTCGGTGATCTGCGCTTCAGCGTCGGCAATTGTCGCGGCGGGTGGGAGCAGCAACGTTGGAATGTTGAGCTTCTTCAGCTGGGCGACGAGCTGGCCTGTGTTGGCCGCCAGTATGACCAGGTCGGGATGCAGCGGGAGGTAGTCTTCGGCACTCGATTCGTAGCCGGTGAAGCTCGTGCGCGGCGCGTTTGGTGGCCATGCCGAGTACTTGTCCACCCCAACAACCTGGCTGCCGGCGCCAATGGAGTAGAGCATCTGGGTGGCGCTTGCCGAGAGGCAGAGTATCCTCGCCGGCTGGCTGGGTATCCGCACATCTCCGTCACCGCTGTGCACGATGACGGGGAAACCGCCAGGTGTTGAGGCCTGTGGGGCCGGTGAGTGTTGCGCCGACTTGCCCGTGCAGGCTGCCAGCAGCCCGATGGCAAGAGCGAGGGACACTATCACGCCGCGTCTCATGGCATTCCTCCTCTCATCGAGGATTCGTAACCTGGAGACAGGGAACTCGTCCCTGCGACCGCCCGTTGCCTCGACGTGCATGGTCGCCGCCGACTGGCCAGGCGACCTGGCTCGTCCTCGGACCCGTGGGCGTTGAGGAACGACAGTTGCGGGACAGCGCCGGAATCTCACCGAACTTCGCTGAACCAGCCGGTTGCGCTACTGACCCTAAGTCCGCGGCGGCACTTTGTCAAGCGATGCGGCGCTCTTTGTCGGTGTTCAGTGATTCTGTCAGTAGCGGGCGTGCTCACGCCGTGGCCTTGACGCGCGCCCAGACATCGCAGCGGGGGAGAGCGGTTGAGCCAGGAATGGCGCGCGGAGTTGTCTGCTGATCATGGCGCCAGGGTCAGGCGCTACACTCCGTCTCTGGCAACACAGACAGCAACCATCCGTGTTTCTCGGACAACGCACGATCTTCTGGCGGCGCAAGCCCAGCGGCGTGGCTTGTCTGTGGCTGCGCTTCTCGCGAACATGGCGCACGAGCGGGAACTGACGGCCATATGGGAGTCCGAACGGGAAGCAGCTCGTGTCGACGCGCGCAATCCAACGGCCCACCTCGAGGACCAGAGCTGGGACGCCCTCGCCGCTGATGGCCTCGAGTAGGCCCAAACGCGGAGAGGTGTGGCTGGTCTCGCTCGGCGCGGCACGGACAGGGGAACCGGGCAAGAATCGACCGGCCGTGATCGTATCCGTGGATGCCCTGAACGCTGACGTTGCTGACGAACTCGTTGTCGTCGTGCCGCTGTCCAGTTCACGAGCACCATCGGCGCTTCGCCCCGAGGTTTCGGGTATCGCCGGCATCGACCAGCCAAGTCGCGCGATATGTCGCGCGGTGAGGGCAGTGGCGCGGACGTGCTTGCTGCAACGGCTCGGCGAATTGCCACCACTGGTTCTGGTCGACGTAGAGCGTGCGTTGTCGCTCATTTTGGGGCTTGGCGCCTCGTGAGATCGCGGACCAGCTCACCATCGATCCTTAAGCCCGAGTTGGCGTGGAGGCACTCCGGGCCGGACCTTTTCTCGGGACACTCACGCGGACTTTTCCATGAACGTTGTCAAGCTGTGCCGCTCTTTTGCCGGCCGGGCGGCGGCGGCGACGAAGCGCTCGGCGAGCTCCGGGGTCGCGGCGAGGTGCTGATGCAGATAGCTTGCGAACAGCGTAGGACCCACGAACCCGCCACGGCCTGAGCCGAAGCGACTGCTGAGCTCGAGGCCGTCGCCGGCTGGCTCCGCCACCGAGCGGTGGAACTCATGGCCACGCAGCACAGAGCCTCGCGGGCCGAGGAACGATGCGGCACGCGTCGTCGCGTCGCGGTAGCCGAGGGTGAGCTGCTGGCGCATTTCGATGCGCACACCGGGCAGCACGCCAGCCATCGCATGGCCCTCGAGCGACTCGGCGAGCCACATGAAGCCCCCACACTCCGCCCACATCACCAGGCCCTCGGCAGCCCGGCGGCAGAGCTCGGCGAGGAGCGGCCGGTTGGCGCTCAGCGCAGCCGCGAAGACTTCGGGAAAGCCGCCGCCGGCGTAGAGAGCGGTGCAACCATTCGGGAGTGCCGGAGCTTCGAGTGGGTCGAAGTAGGCGAGTTCCGCGCCGGCTTGCCCGAACAGCTCGAGATTCTCCGGATAGGTGAAGTTGAACGCCGCTCCGGCGCATACGGCCACGCGAGCGCGCCCGGCCGGTTGGGCGCGCGGCGGCTCGGCGACAGTGCGCACCGGGGCCGAACGGGCGAGCGCGAGGATGGCCGGCAAGTCGAGCGCTGTTGCGACGCGCTCGGCAAGTAAGCCGATCGACGCGCGCACCGCGTCGGGATGCTCGGCTACGGGGACGAGCCCGAGGTGGCGTTCCCGCCACACCAAGCGATCGTCGCTATAGAGCACGCCGAGCACCGGAATGCCCAGCGGTGCGAGCGCCTCGCTAAGCAGGGCGCCATGGCCCTCGCTCCCGACTCGGTTGAGGATGACCCCGCCGAGACGCAGGGCAGGATCCAGCGTGGCGAAGCCATGCGCGATCGCGGCCACGGAGCCGCTCATCGCCGAGGCATCGATGACCAGCACCACCGGCGCCTCCAGGAGGCGCGCCACCGCGGCGGTCGACCCGTCAACGCCGGGCTGGCTGGAGCCGTCGAAGAGGCCCATCACCCCTTCGACGATCAGCAGCTCGCAGTCGCTCGCCGCCGCGCCGGCGAGCGCGGGCAGCAATGCCTCACCGGCCAGGAAGGCGTCCAGCGATCGCGATGCCCGCCCGGTCGCCAGGCGGTGGTAGCT